>JAEZGD010000264.1 GCA_023417165.1 Planctomycetota bacterium | reverse complement strand
CACCATCACGATGAAGCATGGCGGCCAAGGCTAACGACGCGACCCCCGAAAGAAACGCGCGCCGTGGTGGTTGCGAGGCGTTCAAAAGAGCGTGTCCGGAAGTGAATCTCGATTGCGACATGGCCATACTCGACAAATACGAAATGACAGCGTGCTCAACGCAGGCTGACAAAATCGTTGTGATTCAATAGCACCCAAATCAACTGCGTCCGCGCGTAGTCCCGCGCCGTATCGCCTTGCTTGGCATCGGGTAACTTCTTCCAAGCTTCGATCGCCTGGGCGCTCGCCGCCAATTCAACTTCGCTCGGTTCGGCACCCAGGAGCAGGACAAATGCCAGGCGAATAAAGGCCTCATCGGACGCCGCTTTCCCGTCTGTCTCCAGCTTGTGAGTCAGCCGGCCGGCAATCAGGGGAACCGTATCCAGCACCAGCCGGCTGTTGGTCAGCGTCAGCGCTTGCTGCGGCACAATGCTCTGTTCACGGCGGTAACAGTCTTTGACCAGTGCTTCGTCAAACATCGTCAGGAACAGATTGCGTTCGTTATTGGAATGGAAGAAGTACAGGCTGCGCCGTAGCGAATCGGCCTGGCTGGCCGGCGGCACGGGTGGGCCGCCTTGTGACAGATCGAGCGTGCCGGCGAGTGCGAGAATTGAATCACGCACCACCTGCGATTCCAGACGAGTTGGCGTGCGACGCCACTGATGGATGTTATCGGCATCGCGGGCTAGGTTTGCTTCCATGCCTGCGGTCGTGCTCGACATCCGATACGTTGCCGACTGCACCATTAAGCGGTGCAGATGCTTCATGCTCCAACCGCTATCGATCAGTTCGGCGGCCAGCCAGTCGAGCAGTTCCGGATTCGCCGGCGGCTTGCCTTTGCGACCAAAATCAAAGACGGTCGGCACCAGCGGCGTGCCAAAGTGGCGCGCCCAAAGGTGATTAACCGCCACACGCGCTGTCAATGGATTGCGGCGATCGGTGATCCAATCGGCCAGCGCTTGACGTCGCCCTGTACTGTGAGTGGGGAAGGGCAGGGCAGGATCGTCCTGTCCTGAATTAAGAAAACGCGTCGGCGCCCACTGTGCTCCGGTGAGCGTGGTGTACTGCTCGCTTGGCTCTGCGACTTGTTGGACGGCCTTAGCGAGCGTCTCGCGCGCTTTGGAGACTTCCTTGGTCGCGGCGTCGCGTTTGTCATTCGCCGCGCGATGCAGCCGTAGTTCCGCTTCTACCAAGGCGAGTTCTGCTTGCGCGGCCGCTGCTTCGCGCTCGGCCTTGGCGGCGGCCCGCGCCGCTTCTGCATTGACTTGGTCCGTTCGATGCCAACTGGCCTGAATGGCAGCGGCACGCTTGGCGACACTTTGTTCTTCCGCCTGGGCGAGTTTAACCTGAGCCTCAGTGATCTGCAGTTCGAGCCGGGCCTCCGCAACGGCATGCGCCGCCCCGGCCGGAGTATCCGGACTCGCCGCGCGGCCACGCGGCTCCTCGAGTTCCACGTCATCGGATAGCGGCGTGAGAGTTACCTCGTGAAAGACCGCGAGCGCGGCAAAGGTCGTGACCAGGAAACTACCGTCGCGCCGATTTAGTGGCGAACGCCAGGCAATCGCAGTTTCGCCATCGAGTGCGGCATTGATCAGTGAATCGCGGACTCGCACACGCAGCGTGTATTCCTTATTGAGTTCAATGCGTTTGGAGACCATCGCTTCCGTTGGGTAGTGCGACTTTCCACCTTGTTGATAGGCCGCTTGCACTTTCGGACCGCCGGCGTGAGCGCTGACATAGACGCTTTGCTCACTATCATCCGCGTCCGGGCTCACCTCGGAAGTCGCATCAAACACAATGCCAACGCTACGCCATTGGCTGCCTCCAAGAATTGTGAAACGCACCGTCGCTTCAAAGTTGCGTGGCGCGGTCTCCGTCAATCGCAGCGCTGCGCGCGTCGCACCATCGCGCTGCTGCGCAAGCTTGCCTTCGGTATGCGACCAATCACCGCCCGAGAGCGCCCAGCGGTTCTTGTCGAGCGTCGCGAACTTCTCGACGATCGCCGCCGCCGTTTTCTCATCCGTAACTGTGGCTGTCGGAGTAGCTGGCATCGCAGGCTTCGCCTTAGCCAAGACTGCGGCTTCCTTTTGCTGTGCCGCCGCCAACTTGTCGCGGGCCGCAGGGAGCTTTGCTTCCGCCGCTTCGGCCTTCTTTCGGGCGGCGGCCAGATGAGCTTCGGCCACCCACGTGCGTCGCTGCGGTTGCCACGCCTCCGGCGGCAATTCGATGGCGGCGATTTTCAGCGGTGCCAACTCCAACACCGCCGGAACGCCGGGCGTAATCACCTTGGACTTATCGGGGCTGCTCTCTTGGCCGCGGATCTGCCGATAGGTCGGTTCGTCCAGCAACGCATCAAATGCGCGCGGGACTCCATTACGCGTCAAATCGGCTTCGCCAGGCAGTAGATCGACGCGCACGTGGTAGGGCTCGAAGAACGCGCGCATCCGGAAATAGTCGGCATGCGAGATTGGATCGTATTTATGGTCATGGCACTTGGCACAGTTCGTCGTGAGCCCCAGAAAGCCCTTGCTGACATGTTCCACCGTCTCGTCCATCCATTGATTACGGTTGAACAAGAAAAAGTTGCGCGCCAGGTAGCCGGTAGCGCGCAGCTTGTCGAGGTCATTGGGATGCAGCTCGTCACCGGCCAGCATCAGCCGCACCATTTCGTCATACGGCAAGTCGGCATTGAGCGATTCAACGATCCAGTCGCGCCAGTGCCATATGTGCTTTTGGCTATTCCGCAATTGATCGTTGAGCCCCCACCAGTCGCTGTAACGCCAAATATCCATCCAATGTCGCGCCCAGCGCTCGCCATGGCGAGGATCGTTTAGCAAACGCGTAACTGCACGATCGTAGGCATCCTCTGAACTGTCTTGATTAAATAGTGCGATCTCTTCAGGCGTGGGCGGCAAACCGACAAGATCAAGCGATAATCGCCGCAGCAACAACGCTCGCGGTGCTTGGGGGGCTGGCGATAAACCGAGTTCTTCGTGCTTGTGAGCGACAAACGCGTCGATAGGATTTTTGACCCAGCCTGCGTCGCGCCCTTGCGGAACCGTGGGGCGGACGATGGTCCGGAACGCCCAATGATCGCCAGGATCGGCTTCTGGCTGTTCGTTCTCTGGGCCGGGAGCACCAGCTTCAATCCAGGCGCGCAAAATCTGCACATGCGCTGCAGTGAGCGGTTCGCCTTCAAACTCAGGAGGCATACGTTCGTCAATTTCGCTCGTCGTTACACGCGAGAGTAGCAGGCTTTCCTCGGGCTTGTTCCTGACGACCACCGCGCCCGAATCGCCGCCGCGCAGCATCGAGTCCACGGTATCCAGCCGTAGTCCAGCTTTTTGCTGCAAGCCACCATGACAGGCGTAACAACGTGCGCTGAGGATTGGCTTGACGTCGCGCTCGTAGTCGACGGCCGTTGGCTCCGCTAACGCAACATTTGCCAACATCCAGCAAATCGCAGCTAGTAGGAATGCCGGTAGTGGAAAGTTTCGCTTCATGGGACCAACGCTCTTCAAAGCTACTAGCGCCTGCCGTGTCCGTGTCTAGAATAATTCGCTGATGGCCGCGCCTTCCGACAACAGATTGTAGGGGCGGCCCTGGCTGTCGAATGCTTCCAAATTGTGGATGCCCATCGCGTGATAAACCGTCTTGGTGATGTCCGCAGGCGTCAACGGCTTATTAGCAGGATACTCACCAAACCGGTCGCTGCTACCATACGTCTGGCCACCGCGAATGCCGCCGCCTGCCAGTACATTGGTCAGACAGTGCGTCCAGTGATCGCGACCGGCGCCGCTCACACCTCCGCTGCGAGGATCGCCAATCTTTGGCTTGCGTCCCATTTCAC
>JAEZGD010000184.1 GCA_023417165.1 Planctomycetota bacterium | reverse complement strand
TGATTCTTCCCAGATGCGCATGATCTCGTCTTGCAGCGTCGCGCGAGTGAGTGCGTCGAGTGCGCTGAGTGGCTCGTCCATCAAGAGGATGGCGGGATTCATAGCGAGCGCCCGCGCCACGGCCACGCGTTGCCGCATGCCGCCAGAGAGCTCGCCGGGGCGTTTATCGCGAGCGGGCCAGAGATTCACCATCCGCAGATAGCGTTCGACCTGGGCTTGTCGCTGCTCGGCCGTCCAATCGGAAAAGACCTGATCGATCGCCAGCCGCACGTTGCCAGCAACGGTTAGCCAAGGCAGCAGCGAGTAGTTCTGAAAGATCACCCCGCGGTCGAGCCCCGGACCTGTGATCGGTTTGCCATGCAGCACGATTGAACCGACGTCTGGCGGCAGCAAGCCGGCGATCAGCGACATGAGCGTGGTCTTGCCGCATCCCGAGCGCCCCACCAAAGCGACGAACTCTCCCTCTTTGATCGAAAGGTTAATGTTCGTCAGCACTTCGGTCCGCGTGTTCGGCTGGCCATAGCCTTTGCCGACGCCTGTAAGTTCCAAAAGGGCCATGCGCGTACTCCGACTGCGAGCGTGTGGGATTTAGACCGCCTTCAGACGCACTTCGACCATGCGCATCAATCGATCCAGCACGAAGCCCACCAGGCCGATCGTGAGAATGCACAAGATGATGTGCCCATAGATCGCGCTGTTGTACTCCTGCCACAAGAAGCCGCCGATGCCGGCCGCTCCTGTCAGCATTTCAACAGCGACGATCACTAGCCATGCCAGGCCCAAGCTGAGGCGAAAGCCCGTAAAGATGTACGGCAGTGTCGCGGGGAGCATGACCTTGGTCAGCATCTTCCAGCGGGAAAGATTCAGTGCACGACCAACGTTGAGATAGTCTTGCGGAATCGCTCGAACGCCGACCGCCGTATTCAGCACCGTCGGCCACATCGAGCAAATCACGATTGTGAACAGTGCGGCTGGATGTGATGCTCCAAACAACATCAGCCCGAGCGGCAGCCAGGCGAGCGGCGAAACGGGGCGCACGATTTCGATGATGGGATCGACCGCGCGACTCAGCAGCTTGGAAGTGCCGAGTACAAACCCAAGCGGCACTCCCAACACGATCGCAATCGCATAGCCTTGCGCGACAAGCACCAGCGTGTACCACGTAAACCGCAGGATGCCTTGATCGGCTTCGCCCCGCTTGGCAAAGGGCTCGACAACGTAGGGGCGACTGACTTCCCAGGTCTCCCAAGGATTGGGCAAGCTCGGCGCCCAACTGGCGCTCGATAAGGCCCAAAGCACGAGGCAGGCACCGATGCCTACGAGCGGCAGTATCAATCCATCGAACGGAAAGCGACGATCCTGCATAGTCACGCCCTACTGAAATAGATGTCTCAAACCCAGTTCCCAACAAGCATCCAATCGCAATCGACGACGCTTACGCTTTACGACTTGCGGCTGTGCACGGGGAACGACAATGCATACTGTTCGGGTTGCGATGGATCGAAGGTCATGCCATCGAACAGCGTCTCGGGATCGCGATTCGCGCCGCCATGCTGATAGCCGATCTCTTGCATCGCTTCTTCGTAGAGATCGGGACGCATGACTTGCTGCGCGATGCCGTCGTAATCGATCGGCGCCTCACCAGTCGGTTCCAACATGCCCCAGCGGCGGAACTGACTGAGGAACCAGGTGGCGTACTTCAATTGCGGATAGTTGCAATTCTGCTCGCTGAAGATCATGTAGTGATCGTCCTGCAGCTTACGCCCGTCGCCATAGTCGTACTTGCCCTGCATGCGATCGAGAATGACCTCAGCCGGGCAGTTGATGTAGTTGGGCTTGCTGACAATATCACACTGCTCGGGGCGATTGTTTAAGTCGTCCAGCCAGACGCTGGCTTCGTGCAACGCCTTCAGAACCGCCTTGACGGTTTTGGGGTTTCGCTCTGCGAATTCAGCAGTGAACGCACATACCTTCTCGGGATGGTCGCGCCACAGCTCTTGCGTGGTAATGGCGGTGTAGCCAATGTTGTCGGCGATCGCCCTGGCGTTCCAAGGCTCGCCGACACAGAAGCCGTCCATTTTCCCGACCTTCATATTGGCCACCATCTGCGCTGGCGGTACCGTCAGCAACTTGATGTCTTTGTCGGGGTTGATGCCGCCTGCGGCGAGGTAGTAACGCATCCACATCGCATGCGTTCCAGGCGGAAACGTCATGGCGAACGTGAGCGGCGAGCCCTTGGCGAGAGCCTCATCAACGAATGGCTTCAGGACTTTTGGATCGCCGGCGACTTGCCCCTTCCACTGGGCCTTCAGCGAGATCGCTTGCCCATTGCGGTTGAGAAGCCACGGCGCCACCAGGGGCTTTTTCGGTGCGCCGCCCAATCCCAGTGTCGAGGCGAGCGGCATACCAATCAGCATGTGCGTGCATTGCAGATCGCCGATCGTCAGGCCATCACGAATCGCCGCCCAACTCGCTTGCTTGGCGATCGTCGCTTCGATGCCGTACTTGGCGAAGAAGCCTTTTTCGGCCGCGATCACCAGGGGCGAGCAGTCGGTGAGCGCGATGATACCGATCTTCAGCTGACGTACTTCTGGTTCATCGCCAGCAATCGTGCCAGGCGGTGTGGGAATGCCACTCGCGCCCGGCAGCGCAGAACTGGCATTGCAGCCCGCCAGCGATAACGTCGCCAAAGCGGTGGCGGCACCGCCTAGAAATTTGCGACGCTGCATGCCTTGGACAGGATGGGGCTGTGGACTCGAGGTCATAGTGGCTTCCCGGTGGCTAGTAAATTCGCAGCAGGCGAGCGACCGACCAGGAAACGCAAACGCCGCGCCACACAGCGCAGCAAGCGGCCAAACACGCCGGAAACCACGGCCAGCGCGAGCTCGATGCTATAAACGCCTGCGGGTTCCACCAACATCGCCGTGCCTTCGACCACGCATGCTGCGACCGCACGCAGCATCGCATGCTCGCAGCCCAGGCAAGAGTCAACCAAAGAGGTGAGCAGCCGGTGCTCAGCGGTGGATCGTCCCTAGCCACATCTTGAGCTAAGCGAAAAAACTTGCCGGATGGCGCGGCGCAGATCCAATTCCCTCAGATTCGCAGCCGTAGCGGACGAAAGGCATAGACAGGTTTTTGGAGGTGGCGACTTCCCTCAAGGTATTGGTATGCGCGGCTCTCGCACTTGGCTTGCCCAGCAACTTCGCACGATCGTTAATCTCGCCTGCGGCGCAGCGCTGCTGGCTCCGATTGCCTTGCAGGCTAACGATTACGCCTATTTTGACGAGGCAGCTCCGGCCGCATCGCTCGCAGAACCGATGACGCCAGGCGCCCCCCTGCCCCCCACTTCCGGCGACAGCGTCGAGGTCTCCGACCAGGCATCGGAACTGATGCCTGCGCCCGCGCCAGTCGACGCCGCGGCTCAGAAGAAACTGAAGGCCGCAGTGGCGGGAGCCTACAAAGGGGTGTTCTACGACAACAACTTCGATTACCTGTGCAACCCCGCCTACGACGACTATCACTTGGGCGAAGGCCTGAAGCGCATCTGCCTGCACGATGGCTATGGCATCTTGGATGTCGGCGGTGAGTATCGCGCTCGTTATCACCACGAGCACAACTTTCGCGGCTTGGGCCTGACCGGCAACAGCGACGACTTCCTGCTGCATCGCACGCGCGTCTACGCCAACTATCAACTGGGCGAGCGATTGCGATTCTATGGCGAATACATTGACGCCGAGAGTAACTATGAGAACTTCGCGCCACGTGCGATCGAAGTCAATCGCTCGGACATGCTCAACCTGTTCGCCGATGCCACGATCTTCGACAACGATTACCACGGCAAGCTGGTCGGTCGCGTCGGTCGTCAGGAATTGCTCTATGGCGATCAACGGTTGATCTCGCCGCTGGACTGGGCCAACACGCGCCGCACCTTCGATGGCGCGAAACTGATGTGGTCACAAGACGACTGGAAGGTCGACGCCTTCTGGACCAAGCCCGTCATCGTCAATCCGCATCAATTCGACTCGCCGGACGAGAACCAGCAGTTCTATGGTCTGTACTCGACATATAGCGGCGTGCAAGATCACGTGCTGGATTTGTACTGGATCGGCTACCAATCAGAGCTCGCGCTCTTTCCAGGCACACAGCCCTTCCACTATCAAACGTCCGGTAGCCGCTGGGCGGCCAATTGGGGATGGTTGCAAACGATCGCTGAAGGCGCTTATCAGTTTGGCGACTACGGTCCCTTCGATCACTCGGCCGGCTTCTTCACGCTGGGCGCCGGTCACAAGTGGGACGACCACTGCTGGAAGCCGGAGTTTTGGGCCTACTATGATTGGGCTTCGGGAGACGACGTGATCGGCAACGGGTTCAATCAACTGTTTCCGCTCGGGCACAAGTACATGGGTTACATGGACTTGTTTGGACGGACCAATCTTGAAGACATCAATTTTACGCTGGCGGCGCAGCCTAGCCAAAAGTGGAAGGCCTTGCTGTGGTGGCACATCTTCTTCCTGCAAGATGGCAACGACGTGCCTTATAACGTCAATGGACGTCCGTTCGTCACCACGCCGGGCGGCGATCGCTATCTGGGACAAGAGATCGACTTGCTGTTTACCTATGCAATCACGCCGCGGGCGGAGCTATTGTTCGGCTATTCGCACTTTTTCGCAGGCGACTGGTACCGCACCAATCCGGCCGCTCCGTTCGCGGGCGATGCCGACTTCTTCTATACCCAGTTTTCACAGAAGTTTTAGTGCGCAATAGGCCGGGCGAATCGTTGCCATAGCCGCACGTAATACTTGCGGCGGAAACGCTTTGCGCCCCCTTGCCCGCGCAGTGCATTTGCCTCTAATAGGGGCTAATCTGCGACTTCGCCGCCCTTTCAGGAGATTCTCATGAGCGTGCTCGTTCAACAGCAAGCCCCCGATTTCAAAGCCCAGGCCGTGATGCCTGACGGCTCGTTCAAGCAGGTCAGCCTGGCCGACTATAAGGGCAAGTACGTCGTCCTGTTCTTCTGGCCGCTGGACTTCACGTTTGTCTGCCCGACCGAGATCATCGCCTTCAGCGACCGCGCGAAGGAATTTGAAAAGCTGGGCGTGCAGTTGCTGGGCGCATCGATCGACAGCGAGTTCACGCACCTCGCATGGAAGAACACCCCACGCAATCAAGGCGGCCTGGGCGACATTCAGTACCCGCTGATCGCCGACCTGAACAAGGAAATTGCCCGCAGCTATGGCGTTTTGCTGCCAGGCGGAATCGCGCTGCGCGGCTTGTTCCTGATCGACAAGAACGGCGTCGTGCGTCACCAGGTGGTGAATGACCTGCCGCTGGGCCGTAGCGTTGACGAAGCCCTGCGCGTCGTTCAAGCGTTGCAGTACTTCGAAACCCATGGCGAAGTCTGCCCCGCCAACTGGAAGGAAGGCGCGCGTACCATCAAGGCGACGCCAAAGGACAGCAAGGAATTCTTCGCCGCCGAATACGCGAAGTAACTTCCCGCGGTTCGCTGCAAATCCGCGAAGGAATCCAAAGCCCGCAGGCACATGTCTGCGGGCTTTTTCGTTTGGCATTCGCCAGCCGCTAGGATACTGTCATTCTGACACGCTCGCGGCAGCCAGTTCAGGCGGACCGGCTTTCTTTCGGAGACTTACCACTCGCCGCAACCCATTGCTGGCATTGACCTTACAACGGAACATCACAACCGCCCTGCGATCGGCACGCGTCTTGCAATCACAAGCATTCGCTCACCGATCACTTACGATGCCGATGCGACAGCGTCACGTATTACTCACTTTCTTTACAGAAGGAGAACCATCATGGCTGCTCTGACCCATTCGCGTTGGGGAACGATGTTTCCGAAATCCTTCGATACTGCGCGCGATATCAACCAACTATTCGACGCCTTCTTTGCCAATCCCGCATCCGCCCCACGTACCGAGCGCACGTGGTTCGCTTCGGCGGCATTGTCGGAAGCAGGCGATAGCTTCTATGTCGATGCCGATATGCCGGGCGTGAAACGCGAGGATGTCGAAGTCACGCTCGAAAAGAATGTGCTACGCATCACGGCCGAGCGCAAAGCGCCGGGCGATGAACGCACCTATTGGCACAACGAGCGCGGATTCGGCCGCATCGAACGCACCGTCGCCTTGCCGGAGACCGTGGACCCCGATTCGATCGAAGCGGAGCTGCGCGATGGCGTTCTGCATATCAAGTTGCAGAAACGCGTCGAAGCCTTGCCGAAGAAGATCGAGATTCGGTCCTAAGCGTGAGGTCATCCTGATTCCCCGTGATTGCTGCGCCGATCCTCAGCGGATCGGCGCACCGTCACGTGGCCTGTGGCAGCGATCCGACGTGCGCCACTAACTGACGTTCGAGACGCATTAACGCAGCGGTCAACGCATTGCGTAGCGGCGCAGCTGCGGTCAAGTCGCCGCGTGCGGCGGCTCGCTCAAGCTCACCGGCGAGACGCTCGGTCTGCGGATCGCCAAAGTTCGACGTCATCCCTTTCAAGCGATGTGCAATGAACTGCAGTTGCCGTGCATCGGCTTGCGCAAACGTCGCATCCAAGGTCGCCACCAGCTTGGGTCGCTCCTCGCGAAACAAGCGAATCAAACTGTGCAGTAACTCGGGCCGCGCTTGCCAACGCCCTAAATCTGCGACCGCCAAATCTTCCGCAGCAGCGTTTCCTAACACTTCCGCCAACTGCGTGATGCGAACAGGCTTCGTCACAAAGCTGGCAAACCCCGCCGCCGCTGCCTGCGCTCGGTATTCCTCGAGCGCATGAGCCGTCACTGCAACGCAGGGCGTCTGCGCGTACCCTGGCAGTGCCCGCAGCTTCCTGGCGACGTCCAGCCCAGAAGCATCAGGCAGTTCTAGGTCGATCAGCACGACATCGAACTGTTGCGTGCCTGCGGCCTCAAGACCAGCGGCCGCTGTTGCGGCGATCTCGCAATGATGCCCAAGTGCACTAATCAACTCCCGCGCCACGATTTGATTCGCAGGCGTGTCTTCAATGATCAGTACGTGCTTGGCTGGCACCATCGCGGTTGTCGATTCCGTGGCTGCCGCCGGCAACTCGGTGGCAATTTGCAGCGGAAGTTGAATGGTAAATGTACTGCCCCGATCAACCTCGCTCTGAACGCTGATCTGTCCCCCCAAGCTCTCGACGAGCCGCGCCACGATGCTCAGCCCCAGCCCGACACCTTCTTGCTGAGCACGTCCCGGATGCATTAGCTGTGTAAACCCCTCGAAAATTCGCGCGCGGTCCGCGACGGGTATTCCAACGCCAGTGTCTTTTACGATCAACTGCACGACACACCGCTGCGCGTCACGTTCCAGCAATTTCGCCGCGACACAGACACTGCCCGTATCCGTGAACTTGATGGCGTTGCCAAGCAGGTTAATCACCACTTGCTGTAGCCGACCGGCGTCGCACAGCACGACCGCAGGAATGGCCTCGTCATAGTCGCAGCTCAGATCCAGGCCTTTACGTGCCGCGGGATCGTGACACAGACGCATGGCGCGTCGCAAGACATCGTGCAATCGCGTCGGCGCAAGATGGATGCTTAACTCGCCGCCCCCTTCCACACGCGCCACGTCCAGCAGGTCGTCTACCAACCGCAATAGCGTTTCGGCGGCATCGTGAATCGTGTGCAGATGACGCATGCCTGCTTCTTCCGAACGAGTGGCACTGGGCAGCAGCAATACCTCCGTCAAACCGAGAATGGCATTCAGCGGCGTCCGCAGTTCATGACTAACTCGCGCTAAAAAGCGAGACTTTTCGGCATTCGCTACCTCGGCCGCTTGCTTAGCCGCGGCGAGTTGGGTCATTGTCGACTGAATCTGAGCGACCGCAGGACGAAAGATCAGCAGGCCTTCGGCCAACAGCACACACAACATGATCGCCAGCAAGGTCCGCTCTTGCCATTGCAGCCGCGCGACGACCGCTTGCGCCTCGCGATCGTACTGAAAGACAATCGCTTCCATCTGATCCAGAAAAGCGGGCTCATGCGCCAGTAGCAGTGCGATGCCTTCCTCGGGACGCGGTCCCGACGCCACTTGCTTGGCACCGGTCAGCATTGCCTGGTGATGCGGTTCAAGCTGCGCAAACAACGCTTGCACCGCTTTGCTATTGCGTCCTGTAAGCTCTAGCTGTGCGTTGCCCTGTTGCAAGCCTTGATGAGCAAGCTGCCATTGCTGGGCGATCGATGCGAGTTCGCGTGTGCGATCATCACGCTGCGTCGGAGTATTAGCCTGCACAACCAGCAGCGCCGTTTTGGTCAGCTTTTGGCTGAGCATACGCTGCCGCCCTGCGATATTCACCACGGTCGAACTGCGACGCTGCAGCGCCAGCGAGCGCTGAACGCTGATTTGCCCGGCGATCGTCAGCAGTGCCACGGCACTCAGCGCTGCAATATAGGCCCATGTCAAACGCCGGGTTTTCGGACGATCGCGGCTCGACGAGGACGAAATGGCCATGGCAGTATTTATCCGGCCGTGACGACGCGCCCGATGTTAATGCCCAACAGGTGAATCTTCTTTCGCAGGCTCGTGCGGGTGATCCCTAAGATTCGCGCCGCGTGCGCTTGGTTGCCGCCGGTGTAGGCCAGCACTTCGCGCAACACATGCCGCTCCATCTCGACCATAGCTTCGGCATAGACTTCCGTCGATTCGCCCGTGATGCGTTGTCCCACAAATTCCGGCCAGTCGGTGATGGTTTCGGGACTTGCAGACACCTGGCCATTCATTGCTGTCGGCGCAGGCGAGCGGCGCTCTTCGTGAAGATTTCGTAGCGCGCGGCGTAGATAATCGGAAGCCAACACGGTTCCCTTCGTTTCCATGAGCGCCCGGCGCAGCACCGCCAGCAATTCCGCCACATTGCCGGGCCAGTCATAGGTTTGAATCAGTCGTAAGGCGTCGTGCGACACGCGCACCACGCCGGTGCCAAAGCTCTTGTGGATGTTCGAAAAGCGGTGGATGAAATGTTCCACCAGCAGCGGCAAGTCTTCGCGGCGCTGACGTAGTGGCGGCAACTGCACCAGGAACGAACTCAGCACATAGAAGAAATCACTGTGCAGTTTCTGCGAACGGACGAGCGACTCGGGATCGTGCTGCGTCGTGAATAAGAGTGTAATATCGGCCGTCAGTGTCTCTTCGCCGCGCACGCGTTGAAACTTGCGTTCGCGCACCAAGCGAAGGAGTTTGCTTTGCGTGCCGGGCTCAATCGCGGCCAACTCCTCGAGCAAGAGCACGCCGCCAGCCACCTGTTCGATCTTGCCATGGCGCACGGTGCCGTCGGGCAACTGCTCGCCAAAGAGCTGCAGCTCCAGTTGTTCCGCGGGAAAATCACCGCAGCGCACCTTCATGAATTGTTGGCGCGAACGTGGACCATGCTGATAGATGGCTCGGGCGACCAGTTCTTTGCCAGTCCCCGGCTCGCCGACTAGCAGCGCCGGCACGTCGTGGGCGGCGATGCGGCCGATGGCCTTATAGACCTCCTGCATCGCGTTGCAGCGGCCGACGAGGATATCGCATTCTGGATTGGTCTGTGCCTGGCTTTGATCGCTGATCTCGACTGGTACGAGCATCAATTGGCGACTGGTGATCGCCTGATGGACTTGTTCGCGCAGCTTGTCCAGGTCGATCGGCTTGGTCAGAAAGTCAAAGGCGCCTACCTTGGTGGCCTCGATCGCAGTTTCGCTATTGCCGCGCGCCGTCACCCAAATGACAGGCAGCCGCGGATCCAAAGCGCGTACCTGGTCAAACACCTCGCGACCATTGGTGTCAGGCAAATAGTGATCGAGGATGACCACATCCGGATGGCGCTCGCGAATCAGTTCCAGCCGGGTCGCACCGGTCTCGGCAGCCAAGACGTCGACCGCGTCGGACGCAAACAGATCGCGCGCAATCACCCCCAAGCTAGGGTCGTCATCGATGACAAGCAGCCGCTGTCGGCGGCGGGCTCGCGTCACGGAATCATTCACGTGCGTGATGCTGGTCTTGGGTCACGAAATACGTCTGTGGCACGCGCACAGCACGACTTGCCAGCCTTGCGAAGCAACTCATGCGCCCAAACGTCGTTCCCCGCCAATGAAAGACATAAGGCACTTAAGTTAAACGACTTATGGCATTAAACAGCATTCACTTATGCGACCTAAACGACATTGTCATTGCTGCGCGAGTAGGCAGTGCTGCATAAAGGTAGTGCCACCTATTGCCCGCAAGTGGTCGCCAAAACCAGGCGACAGCAGAGGCTTTTACTTACACTTAGAAGTAGTCGAAGGCCGGGTAAGTTGGATGGCAAGAAGGACATGACCATGACAAGGACGTATCTCTTCACAGCATCCGTGCTGCTGACGATACTGGCAAGCGACTCGTCCGCCTGCGCGCAGTCCGCGACCGTCAGCACGCCGTTTTCCGGCGCAGGCGCGAACTACTATGAGCGCGTTGGGGTTGGCTTCGGCGGACGCGTCGGCAACGTCTTTTTCAACAATGGTGGGATGGGCGCGCTGCCTCCGTTCGGAGGTCACAATCCAGGCAATGACGCGCGGCTTGGCTTTGGCGTCGGCAGTGGCAATGTCGGCTTTCGGTTCGGCATTGATGCCAGTTCGGGAAGCGATCAATCGTTCTCGTCGGTTGCTCCATCGGTGACCGTGGCCGATGGCGCCACTGGCACTTTCTTTAGCGGCCAGCAGCGACCGTTTGTGACGGGCCTAGTGCCATTCGTCGGTCACTTCGGCCCTGGCGTCGGCCAAACGATGCTTCCGCCGCGCGTCGTTAGCCCACTCGCCGAGCGTTTGTCGCGTCTGCCAACGGAAGGCGCCCATCATCCCGCGCGCGGCTCGGCACCGGTGGCCGCGGCAGCCTCGGTCGCACCCACTTCGCCAGCAACCACTAGTAGCGCCGAGCGTGGCGATTTAAGCCTGGCAGAGATTCGCGCCACCCAAACGAATAAAGCCGACGCGCAAGCCGCAGAACTGGCCGCGTTGCTGGAAGCCGCGCGCTTGCGTGAAGAAGCTGGCGAGTTGGGCGAAGCACTGATCGATTATGGCCGCGCCGCTTCGCGCGCCGAAAGTCCGCTCAAAGAAGAGCTGCGGGCCAAGATGAGCGCACTGCGCGCTCAATTGAAGCAACGCAAGTAACTCGCGAAGTCGCGTATCGCGAACTCGCGAGAAGTGCGCAGTTACTGCTGCTTCTTCCACTCGGTCGTCAGCATCCCGGCGAAACCCCAATTCTCTTCTTGGATCTCGTCGATGACGACATGCGTGTGCTCGGGCTTTTTGCCGAGCACGTTCTGCAATGTGGCAGTGATCTCACGCACGATTTGAGCCTTTTGCTCGGTCGTCGCGCCGGTAGTGATGCGCACATTGACGTAAGGCATGAGCGGCTCAATTCCAGGCAGAAATAGGCAGTAACTGCCGTGTTCTAGGTCTTTGGAAGCTCGTACGACTTCTCGCCCCACAGGCGAGCGCGATAGAGCGCCAAGCCGCGCAAGGCATGGTACAACGCGCCACATTCTAGCGGCACCTTTTGCGTCTTGCGCAAGGTCTCGGTCAGGTTAAGCGCCGCGCGACGCACCCATTCCTGTTTAAGCTCGTCGTCGCTCATCGAGACGATCAGAAACTCGAATTGATGCCCGGTCGCGTGCAGCTTGTCGCCGATCTCGATTGCCACACCAGGACGATTGAAGAAGTTTGACGAAAGCGAACCATCGACGTTCTGATACTGCTGGCAACCGCGCTTGCAATCTTCGATCAGCATTTCGGCCCGCTTCCACACGCCTTCGATCGGGTGACCCGCGGCCTTGTGACGATTGTAAGCATGCGTGATGCCGACCATGCGATGCGTGCCACCGCAGGCGACGCCTTCGATGCCCGCGTCGAGTTCGATCTCCAGCAACTTCGCGATGCTCCAATCGCTGCCATCGGAGGACTTCCACGTTAACGTCGTGGGGCGATACTTTGTGAGCGTCATCAAGGTCCAACTGAACTCTTGCGTGGGATTGCGATGCGTATCGCGCAAGATTTGTTCGACCCAGTCGTCGACGGTATAGGTCTGGCCGTCGATGACCACTTTGGCATCCAAGGGGACGCGGCAGTCTTGCAAATAGCCGAGCCATTGATCGGGATGCCCTTGGC
>JAEZGD010000183.1 GCA_023417165.1 Planctomycetota bacterium | reverse complement strand
TGTGGCAGATTCATGCCACCAAAAAAGAAGAGCAGCTCGATCATGTTGGTTGCGGCGACATCGTCGGCATCGTCGGCCTGCGGCATTCCATCACGGGCGACACCCTGTGCGATACGCGCGAGACGATTCAGCTAGAATCGATCCAGTTCCCCGAGACGGTGATTAGCATCGCCATCGAACCGGAAACGACCGCCGAGCGCAAGAAGCTGGCCGACACGCTCGAAATGCTCAAGCGTCAGGATCCAACGCTGCAAGTCACTAACAGCGATAGCGGCCAAACGCTGATGCGCGGCATGGGCGAGTTGCATCTTGAAGTGGTGAAGAACCGCCTGCTGCGCGACTTCAACCTGAACGTGAAGTTTCACAAGCCGCAGGTCAGCTATCGCGAGACGGTCGCCAGGTCGGTCGACGTTGTCGGCGAATGCCGCCGTGTGATCGCTGGCAAGCAATTGTTTGCCAAGGTGAAGATTCGCCTGGAGCCGATGCCCAAGAACGCCAGCGTCAGCGTGCTGAACTTTGTCGAGGTG
Organism: Planctomycetota bacterium; assembly: GCA_023417165.1. Classification (GTDB taxonomy): domain Bacteria; phylum Planctomycetota; class Planctomycetia; order Pirellulales; family Pirellulaceae; genus JAEZGD01. Next base: position 2,764 of record JAEZGD010000183.1, on the reverse strand, counting down.
GGCTCGGTGCCGCAAGAACTAATCGATGCGGCCGTCGAAACGCTGAAAGGTTGCGGCGAAGGTGGCGGACGCATCGCCGGCTTCCCGCTTATGAAGCTGAAGGTCTCGCTCTTGAGCGCCGAGTACGACCCGCTGGCCAGCGATGAGCAAGCGTTTCGCATCGCGGCCGCCGAGGCGTTTGAAGAAGGCTTAGAGCAGGGTGGCAAAGTGCTGCTTGAGCCGATCATGAAGCTCGACATCACCACGCCTGAGGATTATCTCGGCAGCGTCGTCGGCGACTTGCAACAACGCCGGGCGACGATCGCCAAGACCGACACGCGCGGCAAGATGGTGGCGCTCGAAGCGCACGCACCGCTGCGGGAAGTGTTCGGCTATTCGTCGGCCATTCGCAGCCTGTCGCAAGGCCGCGCCGGTTACAGCATGGAACCGCTCGAATACGCCCCCGCGCCGGCCGACGTGGTAAAAGAGTACACCATCTAAGACGTTTGGCCTTTGTAGGATGAAGCTCCTGCTTCGTCCTACGTGGTGACTCACTAACTGGCCTGCAACGTAGCGGCAGCCGGAGCGGGATGAGGGTTCGAGAAAGTCTCGCACTGCAGCCATTCCAGGGCGCGCAGATAGTCGGCTTCGACATGGCGCGCCAGCGGCGTGCTATGCCCGGCTTCGTTATCGAGAACGATCTGCATCGGTCCCGCATACGCGCGATGGATCAGATGCTGATACTGCGGCGGCACCACGCGATCGCGCCCCGACATCAAGAACACGGCAGGCACATGCGAGTGCTGCGCGTTGGCAATGCTGTCGAGTTCCGCAGGCACGCCGGCAGCGACGACTTTCGCGCCCAGCCACAAGTTCCACCAACCGTGCTCGCCAACGATCAGTTGCCGTAGCGGCGGTGGATTGCGTAGCAAAATGCCAGCGACTGGACGCCGCGCCGCGAGGTACAGCGTACACGTGGTGCCAATGCTGTTGCCGGTCACCAAGATCGGCTTATCGCCTGCGACGCGCGCCATTTGCTGATACACCAGATCAGCCGTTCGCACCATCGCTCGCAGACTGGCACGGCCAGTGCTGTTGCCATAGCCGGGATAGTTCACCGCCCAGATTTCGGCGTTCAGATGGGGCCAAACTTCGCCGGGATGGGTTTCGGCCTTCTCTGCGCGGCTGCCATTGCCGCCAAACTTCAGGATATAGGCTTGCGGGTCGCCGTCGCCCACATGCATTTTGAGCACTTCCAACTGGTGGCGACCATAAGGAAGCAGTTCGGCGATCTTATCCTCGAGCGGCAGGGGATGCCGGCTGGGATGCAGTACTAAGCGATCGGTGATTCGAGCAATCATGAATACGGTTCCGACCCTAACGAGGCAGGTTATCGTTATTTTAGCATGCGTATCTCTCGGGCCAATGTTTCACGGTGCGCGTCGAGGTTGCCGAGCAAGCGGGACGGCGTGTCCCTTTTCGGACCTCGACCATTGCCGGGCGGACACTTGAGCAATACGGGACTCCGCACGGCCAGCGGCACAAAGACGCACACGACTGGGCCGGTCATGACGGCTGGCGGGAGGCTCGTGTACGAAAAAATCGACTGCGGCAATCCGCGGCAAAACGGACCGCGGGCCCCATTCGTGCGACGTAAAATGAGGCAATAAATCAGATGCCAGACCTCCTTGAATGGCTGCCGGTTGGTATGGGCCTGCTGTTTGCAGCCATCGGGCAAGTCGTCGCCCACGCGCCCACCAGGCGGATTCTTCAATGGGATCGACGCACAGGCTATTGGCTCTACCAGCGAGAGCTGAAACGGTCGGGCGACGAAGAGCAGGCGCTGTACGTTGCGGGACGCTTTTACAAGGTCTTTGGGTGGATCTTTAGCATCGGAGCCTTGCTCTTTGCAGCCATCGCGCTCCTCGCCGCTCTTTGGCAATAGCGACGGAGGTTTTCGCTTACGAAAACTGCTGCAAATACGCCTTCAAACGCAGCTTGCGGGCGGCGCTGTCGCTGCTCATATAACGCACGGTGCCGAAGACCCGACGTTCGGGGCCCCACGCGCGATCGTAGCGGCCGAGCACCCAGAAGATGCCGCTGTAGCTGTTGGGATTGCGACCATCGAGGGCGTACTTGTTGTTGAGCTCCAGCATGACCGCCAGTGCTTCGCGGGGCGATGGCGACCACTCCAGAATCTTCTTGCCCCACAGCATCCGCAAGTAGTTGTGAATGCGGCCCTCGCGCACTAATTGTCGCTGCGCTGCGTTCCAAATTTTGTCGTGCGTATCTGCGTGCTCAAACTCTTCGAGCGTGTACAAGTGCGGGCGAGGATCGCGCGCGTGGCGATCGAGCGTTCGCAGCGCCCAGTCCGGCAGCGAGTCAAAGCGATCATAATGCGGATCGTGCGCACAGCGGTTGTAACCCAGCTCGCGCCACGTGATCAGTTGATCGAGAAACGATTCCAGCGGTTCGCTGGTGTTCCACCAACCATGCGCGGCGCCGTTCGGCTTGTCGGAGATCGCGTCGGTTGACCAATCTTCGCACTGCGTCGCGTCGTGAAAGATCTGATGCGCCGAAAGATGCCCGAAGTGCAAGTAAGGCGAGAGCCCACTCGCGCCGTCTACATCCGGATCGTTGCGGTCGAGATCGTAGCGATCGAGCTTGCGCTCTAAGAACGCTTGCAATGTCGCTTCAGCGGTCGCCGCGCCACCGCGTTGCTGCGTTGGCGCGACGGTATGATCGATGGGAAACTCACGAAGCTGCGTTAGATCTTGCGCGAGGC
>JAEZGD010000151.1 GCA_023417165.1 Planctomycetota bacterium | reverse complement strand
TCCCAGCGCTTGCCCGATCAAAGCACTGGGAGATGGGGAGGCGCCTGCGGAGACAAAGATACAGACGCTCGATCAACAACGTTGCGCATGTCCCACCTTGAGGACCGCCTGCGCTTGCGCGCTGCCTCAACGGTGATGGTGCAGCCCAACTCGGATTAGTATTTCCCTAACGCCTTGTGGCTTCCTTGGTAGAAGCTGGGTTTGGCATAAGCCCCGGCGCGGGAACGCGGCTGGTATTCTTGCGAATAGCTGCGCGACACGTTGCTGCTGCTGTTCGAACTGCGGAACAGGCGAGCACGCGCCTCGGCCGTAGCCTGTAACGCGACGGCGCTAAGCAACACGGCGACCGCTCCTAGTGCCAACATTCTCATGGTACGTACTCCTCGATTCGAATTTGCCTGGGCCAGGTAATGCTTCGGATGAAGCCTTTGCGATGCGACAAGGGCATCCTTTGGTACTGTAAAAACTCGGCACAGACAGGCAATAAGTACGCACGAATTCTCGCTTATCTCCTGCGGTGACAGTGTCAACTGTGGTTGTCGCGGCCGGGTGGGTGTCAACTGCGGTTGGCGCAATGCGAAGGGAGTCAGGCAGAATTGGGAGCGCAAGAGGTAGTCCTGTCGGCAGTGCTTGCGATGCTTACACGCGCTCTCGTGCGTGTCACCAACGTCCGCGCGAGACTGCCAAGTGAGCCCAGAAATTCCGGGGAATTTGCTAGTTTTCACCGGAGCAGAAAATCGCGAGTAATGCTGAGCTATTCGCAGCCATTTCTCTGCTAAAGGATGAGGGGCAGTGAAGCTTCTTAAGGTGCGGCAGGCGTTCTGCGAGCCTGCCGGGTGCCGGAACGGCAAATATTTTGGTAGAAATCGCCGAACAAAGAACATTACGGTTTCGTAATCTTCAGCATCGCCGCCTGCGGGCGATGGAGTGCTGCCTTTCGTCCATTGTGCGTTGGAGTCGCCCGCTGAAATTCATCCTCACCATGCCGGAATTCGTCGCGCTTTGAAGAGCCTTAACGCCTGCGAGCCACTGCCGCATTTGCATACGGAGCTTATTGCCACTCGCTCACGCTGACTGCTGAGAGACACTGCGCCATTGCAGTGATGACGCTGCTTCATGCGTCGAGAGCACGCCGCGCCGGCGCGACGATGCCATTGCAATGGAATGTACCTTCCCCCAATCCCGCCTCTGCTGATGCCTACGCAGTTACTGACCCCGCCGAGCGCTAGCTATCGCGGGGAATGGGCCACAACCATGGATACGCCCCTTGCGCGCCTTCTGATCGCGGATGACGAACCGCTGTTCCTGCGCACCACGAGTGAGTTACTCACCAAAGCGGGATATGAGTGCGTGTTGGTTAGCGACGCCAAGAGCGCGCTGGCGGAACTACAGACTGGCCATTATGACCTGGTGTTGTCGGACCTGCACATGCCAGGCAACTTTCATGGCGAACTGTTGCGCGCTCAGCGCGACGGTTGGCCGCAGATTCCGCTGATTGTGGTCACGGGCATGCCTTCGCTTCCGACGGCGATCGAGAGCATTCGCCTGGGCATCACCGACTATCTGCTCAAGCCCGTGCGCTTCGAAGAGTTGCTGGCCAGCGTCCGGCGCGCGCTCGCGAAGTCTGCGCCTCAGGCGGGGCGGCCAGGGGGCGATGAGGCCGCCTCGTTGCAATTCGTTGGCGATTGTCCGGCGATTCGATCCGTTCGCGAAACTTGTCTGCGCGCGGCGCAAAGCGATGCTGCGATTCTGATCTCCGGCGAACACGGCACGGGCAAGCACTTTATCGCCCAGATGATTCATGAAGCGAGTCGCCATCGCGGCCTGCCGCTGACGCATGTCCGCTGTGCCGCGTCTTCGCCGCCAGCAGAGCCTGCGTCCTCCGCATGGAGCAGTCGCGTCAGCCCGATGGACGAGATTCTCGTGACGCTGGACGAAGCGGCTCCGATTTATCTGTCGTCGCTGGAAGCGTTGTCAATCGATTTGCAGCATGCGGTGCTGCATCATCTGCAGTCGCTCTCCAGCGGATCAATGCGACAATCGCGGCTGATCAGCAGCACCATGTGCGACTTGTCGGCGCGGGCGCAAAGCGGGCAGTTTCTGGACGAACTGTTCTATCGCCTGGCGGTCATTCAGATTCCGTTACCTCCGCTGCGCGAGCGGGGAGCCGATGTTGAACTGCTCGCTCGGCATTTCCTGGCAGAACATGCGACACGCAGCGGCGCAGCGCTTGAAATGGAAGACGAAGTCATCGAGGTGCTGTACCAACATGCGTGGCCTGGGAATGTGCAAGAGCTGAAGAATGCCATCGACCATGCCGCGACGATGGCTCAGGATCAGCAGGTCATTCGTTGCGAACATCTGCCGCCGAGCATTTATGTGCCGCGTGAGTTAGCGGTCGCCATCAACCGCAGTTCGCGCGATCGCGCCGTCGGCAATGCCGAGCGCCAGTACCTGGTGAATCTGCTACGTGAGAATCGCGGCAATATCGCTAAATCGGCCCGAGAAGCGGGCCTTTCGCGTCAAGGCTTGCACAAGCTGCTCGGACGCTATGGCATCAAGCCGGCGCAGTTTCGTGAGTAGCTGGCTAGGACGCTTGCTTGCCGGCCATCACCACGGGTTGGTCCAGTCGCCCCAGCGCTGCAGGTACATGGCGTAAGCGGGGCACTTGTCCTGGCGTTCTTCGAGCCAGGTTTTGGCGCGGTCAACAAGCTCTTGCTCGCGCGCAAGCGTGATGTAACCGAGCAAGATGCAGGAACGCAAAAAGACGAAGTACGTATCGAGCACGTCGCAGCGGCAGTAGTCGTTGATCTCGGCGAGCTTGCCGGCGTCGAACAAGTCTTGCACCATGCAACCTTGCACTTCCATCTTGCCGGGCTTGCCGAGGATGCTGGCGGCGAGGTTGAGCCCGCCATTGAAGCGCGCCGCGCCAAAGTTGGTCAGGACGTCGTGAACGTCGAGATGGTTGTCGGTGTTGTAGCGGTTGCGGGGCTGCTCATAGCTTTTGCCACCGAGGTTAAACCACCGCTGCAAGTTGATGCCATAGCGAAAGGCCGCCAGTTCCAGCAGCGGCATGTCGAACGCGCGGCCGTTGAAGCTGACCAGCGTCGGCCGCTTGTAGTGTTCCCAACCGCGCCAAAAATGCTCGGTGATGACGTGCGGGCGGAACTGCGGATCGTCGAGCGCGACGACGTCGAGCAATTCCAACTCGGCCGACACCTTGGCGACGATGACCGAGATGGGGATCTGATACGTGTAGGGGATGAAGTCGCTGCCCGTCTTGGCGATCAGTTCGTCGCGATAGCGGCGAATCGCATCCTGCGGCGCGACCTGCTCGCCGGGATGGCGCAGCTTGCTGACGAGTGCGCCGTCGGCGACACTTTCGACATCGAAAACCAGAAACTTGACTTGCGGCGTAGTCGACATGCCGCCCCCCTTTGCATGCAGCGGCGCGTGCGAGAAGATTTGTTTCGACAGCGTATCAGAAATCTTGGGCCGTGCGAGTGACACGGTTGGTCAAAAGCCGCGCGGATTTCCAGATTCGACCCTCCGACCGAAAGTTCTGCCATGATTAACGCCGACCGACTGCTCGACCGCTTTCTGCGCTATGTGCAGATCGACACCACCGCCGGGGAGCCAGGCGGGGCCGTCCCCAGCTCGCCGGGGCAATTGGTGCTGGGCAAGCTGCTGGTCGAAGAGTTGCAAGCGATGGGCATTGCCGATGCCGTTCAAGACCCGCACGGCGTGGTTTATGGCACCGTTCCCGCCACCATCGCCGACGCGCCAGTCGTGGCTTTCAACGCGCATGTCGATACTTCGCCTGACGCGCCTGGCAAAAATGTTCGCCCGCAGGTGTTGCGGAATTATGCAGGGGGCGACATCACGCTGCCGCAGGACACCGCGCAGGTGATTCGCGTCGCCAGCAATCCCGAACTGGCCCACTTGGTTGGCAAGACGCTGATCACCACCGACGGCACGACGCTGCTGGGAGCCGATGACAAGTCAGGCGTCGCGGTGATTATGGAATTGGCCGCGACATTGATGGAGCAGCCGCAGATCCAGCATGGTCCGGTGCGGGTGTTGTTTACGTGCGACGAAGAGATCGGCCACGGCGTCGATCACGTCGATTTGCAGCGCGTCAATGCTACGGTGTGCTACACGCTCGATGGCGCTGGCGCGAACGAGATCGATATCGAAACGTTCTCGGCCGACCTGGCGATTGTGACGGTCAGCGGCGTCGGCATTCATCCGTCGATCGCCAAGGGACGCATGGTCAACGCCGTGCGCGCCGCAGGCGAATTTGTCGCACGTTTGCCGCGGCAGACACTCTCGCCCGAGACCACCGACAACCGGCAGGGATTCATTCATCCCAGCGGTATCGAAGGGGGCGTCGACAAGGTGGTGGTGAAGCTGATCTTGCGCGATTTCGACACCGCAGCCCTGACCATGCAAAAGCAACTACTCGAAAGCGTCGCACAGCAAGTGGAGCTCGACTTTCCTGGCCTGACGATTCGTGTCGAAGTTACGCCCCAGTATCGTAACCTGGGCGATGGCCTGAAGCGTGAGCCACGCGCCGTCGATCTGGTGGTGAAAGCACACGAGCGATTGGGACGCGAGCCGAAGCTGACGATCGTGCGCGGCGGCACCGACGGTTCGCACCTGACCGCCGCCGGACTGCCGACGCCTAACCTGTCGACCGGCGAACACAATCCGCATTCGCCGCTGGAGTTCACCTGCTTGGAAGAGATGATCGCCGCGACCGAAGTGCTAGTGGAACTCGTGCAGGTGTGGGGGGAAGAGAGGCAGTAGAGGCTTGCCGCTTTGTAGCCGGTGCTCGGCTCGATCACTGAAACGATAGGATGGCCTGATGTCCGACAATCCTTTCGCAGAGACGAATCCCTATGCGGTGACCGTCGTCAGCGAACATCGCCCCGTCAATCGCTTGCTGGCTCCCGGCGTTTGTCTGTTGGTGCTTTCGATTCTGAGTATCCTGT
>JAEZGD010000114.1 GCA_023417165.1 Planctomycetota bacterium | reverse complement strand
CACCGAGGTTATCGATGTTGGCGGCATACGCACAGATCGCGCCGGCCAAGGCACGCTGCTGACCGCCACTGTGTTGGTGCGACTGGTTGAAGAACGCCTGCACCTGCGGATCGCCGGTGAACATCAGGGTGTAGAAGCGTCGCGTGATCGCTTCCGCCTGGGCGGCCACAGCGGGGGCGGTGGCCTTCACGATCTGGATCGTCTTTTCGCTGAGCATGGTAGGAGCTTCCAGACAGGAGAGGGAAGGTACGCCAAAGGCGACGCGTACGGGCCGCAGGGCAGTAAGCGGTCTTCTTGTCGCTGGCTCTTGGAGTATAAGGATGTCTAAATAGGACATCAAGGTCCAGATATCGGATTTTTAGACCTGCCGCTTGAGGGGCGGGGGAAAATGACGGTTTTTCGCCTGGGAGGGGCGGGAAGAAGGATGCTCAGTAGAGCATTGATCCGAGCGGGAGCGTGAGCTCCCTGAATCCGCGTTCTGATTCGACGGAAGAAAGCCGTTGCTCGGCGGCGTGTGCGAGCACTGCTGGCGGCCAGTGAATAACTGAGTCGGCACAGGGGACTTACGTCCCCCGCTCAGGCGTTGCGAGCACTAAGTAAACAGCGGCTCAAGGCTGTCGGCGTCGAGCTGCAGCGACATCTTCGGCGGCGGAGGCGGGTTGTTGTCGAACAAGTGCGAATACATTGCCACCGCCAAGTCAGGATTCTGGCGATAAAGCTCCTGAAAGGCGATATGCTCTGGCGATATCTGGGCGATCTCGAAATGGCTGGCGGCCTTCTGGAAATAACGCTGCAAGCGATCGTCCTCGGCCAGAATTTGCTCGACCTCGTCCGTCTGGGGATGGCCGGAGACTTCATGCACGCGGCCGCTAGCATCGGCAGCGAATTGCAGCGGCGGCTCCATCGCGATATGCCGTTCTTCTAACCGCTTGCGCATCAGTTGTTCGAAGCGCTCGAGCGCTTGCTTGGCGGCCGCCTCAAAACCAGCCGGCGTGGTGGGCAGCGATTCGAGCGGCATGACGCCCGCCGTGGGATCCTCCGGCGTCTCGGCAAACAACTCAGCAAACAAGGCGTCGGAAGGGGACGATGCGGGCGCGCCTGTCACGGGGGCGGCGCCGCCACGAGCAATGGAGAGAGTTGTCGAAAGCATTGCGAAAGGTTCCCTGCGGTAGTCGTGCTGTAATTAGCATCGGCTATCGCAGGCGCGTTCCTTCACGCTGGATCGAACTGCCACGAGTGGGGCATTAACGCCGGTTAAAGAACTTCTTGAGCATCTCGGCCGCGGCATCGCGCGAAGTGCCCGAGGTCTCTTTGCTGATCGGCGGCAGCTTGCCTGGCTCTTTTTTCTCGGCCTTCTTCTTTTTGGCGTCTTGCGCCTTGGTGTCGTTCGCCGCCGCTTGCTTGGCCGTATCGTGGGTGGGAGCGGCAGCATCTTCGGCATCCGCCTCGACCGTGGGCGCTTTGCCGATTTCGTCCACGCGGTACTGACGCGTTTGCGGCGAATGGATGCGTTTGGTGCGTTCTTCTTCGTCGGCTTCTTCTAACCAGGAGGTGATGTCGTCTTCGATCTGCGGTTCGCCGGTTACTTTCTCGGCTACGCGTACCGCGGCGTCTTTTACGTCAGCTACTTTCGGCTGCTTGGGGCCGGTCTGCGAATGGTCGATGACGACTTCGAATTCCAGCGGGCCGACTTTAACCACGTCGCCCATCTTCAGCGTGACATCGCCGGCAATCTTGTCGCCGTTCACGACCGTGCCGTTACGGCTTTTCAAATCGCGGATGGTAACCGCACCGCCTTCCACGATAATCGCGGCATGGTGGCGGCTGATGAGATCGCTTTGAGGACGCAGGTGACAATCTTCGCCGCGTCCGATGAAGAACTTCGCCAGCGGAATTTTGATTTCCTTGCCAGCGTGACTTCCCCCTAGCACTCTCAGCTTGACTAACATGCTTCGCCTCGCGAGGACTGTTACATCGTCTTGATTGCCGACGTCAACATAGAAACAGACATACTCGTGGGATCGTACAAAGATCCGACACGAGAACTGGCTAAACCTTCGGGTAATAGCCCACGGATGTCCGCTAGGCGTGCTGACGGGACGAGTAGTTACCGCACTGCCGTGGCTTTTCCTTGTTCTTACTGTAACAAAGTCGGATGCGCGGGTCAAAAAACGTTGCGAGTTTGTAGGAAATCCCTCAACACGTGGGTGCAACTTTGCGCAGTCCGTAGCCTTTCCTCCCCGGCAGTGGACCCTATCGCCGATGGTTCCAGCCAGTAGCCAGGAACTTGTCGCGCTGCATCTCGGTCGCGGTGGCCGACTCGTCGTTGCTAAGAGTGCCAGTTTCTAGCTCCAGATTCAAACGCGCTGCCAGCGCAGGCGTCCAAGCGGCGATCAGCTCTGCCGGCAAAAGCACAGGACCGGCAAGTTCGGCAATGCCTGGCAGTTGCGGCGCATTGGCCGAACGCATCAAAAGAACGCTGCCATGCTGCAAGACCGCGCCATGATGCCGACGCTGAGCACTGCCAGTGATCTTGAAGTCGCCGCACAGGACGTCGCCCTTCGCCCGGCGTTGAAAGCACAAGAAAGGCTCTTGGCCGCGCGGCAGCACAACCGGCGTTTCACACAATCGAGCTGCAACGCCGAAGGATTGCAGCGTATCGATCAGCGTTTCGTGAAACGAGTAATACAGCGCCTCGGCATCAGCCGACAGGCGATCGGCCAACGGTACGACAAAGCTGTACGTTAGCTCGTGATGATGGACGATCGCACCGCCGCCTGTGGCGCGCCGCACCAGATCGCAGTCGGCACTTTCCGCATGGGTCGCGCGCTGCTCGTGTTCTTGAAAATAACCGAGCGAGATCGTGGCCGATTGCCAAGTATAAAAGCGCAGCGTTGCGCCGCCGCGCTGACTGGCGCTCATCAACAGCGCCTCGTCGACCGACATATTCCAAGCGCCAGGGGCCGCTGGGTCGAGGATGAGACGCGCTAGGGGCATAGTAGTCATCTCGCTCCGCGAGATGGTAAATCACTCTGCCCTTGCTTAGATCGTCCCCTCGTCGCGGCGGCGAACAACAACAGCAGATAGACGTTCGGTTGGTAAGACTGGATTACCT
>JAEZGD010000085.1 GCA_023417165.1 Planctomycetota bacterium | reverse complement strand
CACTTCGACCGGCGCAGGCGAGTACCGTATCGAAGATGTCTTCGGCTTCGAGCAAACCGGCGTGAATGACGATGGCATCGCCGAAGGCGAGTTCTTTGCCACCGGCTATCGGCCGCAATGTTTGCAGTTCATTCGCGCTGCGGGGATTTCCTTGCCGGATGAACTGTTCCGCGAACAACGCTGGGCCTGCCGATCGGAATTACCCATGAATGCTGCGAATCTACAGGGGCAGGTTTCGTACCTGACACGTTAATCACCGCCAGCGGCCCCACGAGTTATTGCCATGGATCCACGTCTGCTTGGTTTTTTATCGTTTGCTGCAATCGCACTGTTTGTGGCGGCGATCTGCTTGTTCATTCGCGATGTGGTGATTCGCCGCCGCGAGTTATTGGCGCAGCGCCTGAGCGATCCGCGCGGGCACACCGACCTGCCCCGCTTGCCGGTCGGCCCTGAAGCACCGCCTGCGCGCACGATGTGGGGCCGGATGAACCAGTGGTTCGAACGGCTGGAGCACGAAAACGGCACCGAGCAGCCGCCAGAAGCGGTCTTTTTGTGGGAAGTCGCAGCTGGCCTGCTCGTGGCGGGCATCTTGTACTTGTGGCAAGAGAACTTCATCGTCGCAGTGATTGGTTACTTCCTGGGCTCGTTGTGCGTGACGGGGTACTTTCTGTATCGCCGTGAACGCCGTCGCCGTGAGATCCGCGAGCAGTTGCCTGATGTTATGGAACTGATGGCTCGCGCGGTCCGCGCCGGACAAACGCTCGATCAAGCGATTGCTCTGGTGGGCGAGACGGCCGAAGCGCCGCTCAAGAGCGAGTTCATTCGCTGTTCGAAGCACTTGGATATGGGCTTGTCGATGGACGCGGCGATTCGCGCGCTCACGCGACGCGCGCCGTTGGCCGAGACGCGCATCTTGGCCGCGACGCTGATGGTGCAGCGCCGCGCCGGCGGTAGCCTGCCAATCACACTGGAACGGCTCGCCAGGGTCATTCGCGATCGCTTGAGCTATCAGCGCCAATTCCGCGCTGCGACCGCTGCTGGTCGTATGAGCATGCTGTTGATATTGCTTGCGGGACCGTTAGTGCTGGCTTACATGTGGGTTTGGCAACGCGGTTACTTGCAGAACTTTTTGAACACGCCTCAAGGGCATTTTCTGTTGATTATTGCCATCGTGCTGCAATTGATCGGCGCGGTGTGGATTGTCAACTTGTTGAAGTCGGACTACTAGTTCGCCAATACCTGCCCGCTTGGTTTGGAATATCGCTATGATCCCGCTGTTGACCATCGCCAGTTTTACCGTGATTTCGGCGCTTGTGTTTGTGCTCCTGCTGTCGCTGGCGCGCTTGCAACATGATCCGATCCGCGAACGTTTGGCGGCCAGCGCGCAGGGTTCTGTCGCTGCCAGCGGACCTGGGCTGTTTACCGACGACCTGGCGGCCAGCCTGACCGAGCAATTGCCGCAAGCGTCCAACGATAGCGGAGCGCTGGATCGCGAACTGCGCCAAGCGGGCTATTATCGTCCCACCGCGCGACTGGATTACCTGGCGCTCCGCAATTCGCTCGTGATCGCGGTAGTGGTAATTGCGCTGATGCTTGCCAACGGCGTGGGCCCGCAGCATCAAGATCTGGCGCTGCGAATTGGCCTCGGCGGCTTGGTGGTGGCGGCGCTGTGCTGGGCGGTGCCGCGCCTAATCCTGCGGGCTCAAGCGAAAGCACGCGTCAATCGCATTCGCCGGGCGCTACCTTATGCGCTCGACATGACGACGATGTGTTTGACTGGCGGTCTCTCGCTGCAAGACGCGCTCGGCCACGTTAGCCGCGAGATCTTCTTCTCGCATCCTGATCTGGCCGTCGAACTAATGATTGTGCGGCAGCAGTCCGAGATGACGTCGCTCGATCACGGCTTCCGCCAATTCGCCGACCGTATCGGAGCGCAAGAAGTGACCGCACTCGCCGCCCTGATCACGCAAGGGCAGCGATTGGGAACCAACGTGGTCGCATCGTTGCGAGACTATACCGACAACATGCGTCTACGTTGGCGGCAGACGGCCGATGAGCAATCGAACAAGGTGGGCATCAAGGTGCTGTTTCCGATCGTGTTCTGCCTGTTGCCGGCGGCGATGATCTTTCTGTGGGGACCCGCACTGGTGGATCTCTGGAGATTCTTCCAGTCCTTCCAGGTCCCCACGCTGACCTTTTAGCGACGCACCGCCCGCTGACGGTGCTCTTCGGGCGACATAATCGGTGGCAGTTGTTTGTCCTTAGCGGCCGGCTTGGTAGTGACGAAACTACCCAGGCCGTTGGACTGGCTGGGGACCTCATCATCAATCGGCGTTAGTGCGGTCCGCACCGAGTGTTGCGGCGGCGAGTTCGACGAACCATTCCGAGCAGTGAATTGTTCCGAACTGACGACCGGCGCCAGTTGTGGGCTGGCGCGCTCGGTGGCTGGTTCCACCGTGATTGGCGTAGGCTTGGTCGCCCCGGTCGATTTGTTGATTGTGGTCACGCGAGCCGGTGTTGCCACGGGGCGAGCCGTCACTGGCGCGCCTTGGGTGATTGATTGCCCCAGCGAAGTCAGTTGCTGCTTATTGGAAGACGTCGCAACGTCCTTTTTAATCGTCGGATTCATGATCATTTCCGGTTGCTTGACCGGTTCGATCACGCGCGGCGTCATCACTACCTGTTGCGGCTTGTCCGAAGTATTTTCGATCGCGCGCGGCGCGGTCGGTTGGCTCAGGTTCGACTCGTTTGGTGCTGTTAACAGGCGTGGCTGCGGTTGAAATTCGCTGGCGCTATTGGCCGATTCTGGCTTCTTCTCCGGCACCAACGTCGCAGGCGGTTCGGCAC
>JAEZGD010000016.1 GCA_023417165.1 Planctomycetota bacterium | reverse complement strand
AGCGATGCTTGGTTGCAAGGCTGGTGCCAGCGACCAGCTTCATCGGCCCACGCACTGAGTGATAGCCGGGCTCGTGCAGCTTGGCGTCGGTATGACGCCACTGATGCGGATAGAGTGCGAATAGTGTCTCGGCGGCATTCCCTTCGTGATTCTTTGTTGTGACGGTGAAGGTCGTCGTCACAGTGCTGGTACGCTCGTCATACTTCCAAGTGACTTTGGTGTCGGTGACGTGCGCGTAAGCATGTTTCTGGAACCACTCGAGCGTCGCGGGCTTGTTGTCAGGCAGAATCGCGATTGAAAAATAATCGCGATCGGTCACACATTCGAACTGCTCGGTTTCCAGGCCCTTCCAATTCGCGCCGCGCGGTCCAAACAAGCCGTAGTGGCGACCTTGGATGCTGATGCCGAGCACGGGACCGGCGGCGTCACCGCTCCAAACTTCCGGCGTTTTCGCGAAAGTGATCCGCGGAGTGCCTTGCGAGTAACGCGCAAACACAAAGGGCGAGCCATGCCCATACGAAACATCCATCTGACGCTCGCCTGCGGCGAAGCGCGCGGTCACAAACCAATCGCTCCATGCGGCGACGCGAGCTTCTGCAAAATCGGCTTGCGTGGAATGCCCGAGGATCAGGTCATCGCCAGTTCCGGCCGGCATGAAGCCAAAGATGGCATCTTTATTGGCAGTGATGTTACTGCCTGGATAGGAGATGCGCAGACCCGCTTTCACCGCTTCGAGGGCCAAGGGATGCGGGTATTGCCGTTCCGAGAGGGGCAGCCACGCGAGCGAACTCCACCAGTCGTTGGTGGGCATTTTGCCGGGCACTGCTGCGGTGGCATAAATGGTGTCTGGGGGGCCCTTCTGTGTCGGGGGAATCGCCGACAAGTAGCTCCCTTTGCCGAGGGAAACGGGCTCTTGCGCCGTGAGGGGGGCACAGCCAAGCAGAATCGCCAGGAGAATTCCTCGCCAAATCATGCCAATAATCCTACGGCTTCATTCATCTGTTGAATCGTTAACGGCATACTAGGAATGCTCGCCGTCGATCAAAGGTTATGCGCGAACACTCGGCATTTTTGAGGAAACGATTCATGTTACAGCGGCCTGCTCGGCACTGCCGTTTTTCGCTTCGGTCCGTGGGATGGATCTGCTTGGCCCTGTTGGTGCTGACTGGCGTGCCGGCGAGCGCGGCCGACAAACCCAACATCGTCGTGATTTTGGTCGACGACATGGGCTTCTCGGACATTGGATGTTACGGCAGCGAAATCAGCACGCCTAACCTCGATCGACTGGCGGGCGACGGTTTGCGCTTCACGCAATTTTACAACACGGGGCGCTGCTGCCCGACTCGCGCCTCGCTGCTGACGGGGTTGTACCCACATCAGGCGGGCGTTGGGCATATGACCGACGAGCGGTTCTCGGCCGATGGCAAGCCGCTGCCGGGCTATTCCGGACGCCTAAATAATCAATGTGTGACGATGGCCGAAGTGCTCAAAGGCGCGGGCTATTTCACTGCGATTACCGGCAAGTGGCACGTGGGGCAGAACTTTGGTGTCGTGCCGTGGGAACGTGGTTTTGATCGCAATCTGAGCGCGGCCGCGGGCGGCTTCTTCTTCCATAACTCGCCACGCGCGCGTCTGTTTTTGAATGGCAAGGACGTGGGTCGCAATGAGGCTCCGCTGCCGAGGGAATGGTACTCGACCGATCTTTGGACTGAGTATGGTCTGAAGTTCATCGACGAAGCGCGCGAGGCGAAGCAGCCGTTCTTCCTGTATTTGGCGCACAATGCGCCGCACTTCCCGCTGCAAGCGCCGCCGGAGGATATCGCGCGTTGGCGCGGCAAGTTTAAAGATGGTTGGGATAAGCTGCGCCTCGCCCGGCATCAACGCCAAGTGGCGATGAAGCTGGTGGATCCTAACTGGGCGCTCTCGCCGCGGCCCGCAGAGGTTCCCGCCTGGGATAGCCTGACGCCTGAGCAGCAAGATCGCTATGACCACATCATGGCGATTTATGCCGCAGTGATGGAACGCATGGATCGCGCAATTGGAACGCTGGTCGATGGTCTCAAGGAGCGCGGCGAGCTCGACAACACGCTCATCCTGTTCATGAGCGACAATGGCGGCAACGCCGAGGCAGGCATCCCTGGACGCCTGCAAGGTGACAACCCGGGCGATTCGCAGTCGGATGTATTCGTCGGCCAATGCTGGGCGACGCTCAACAACACGCCGTTCGTGCGCTACAAGCACTATAACGACGAAGGTGGTATCGCGACGCCACTCATTGCCCATTGGCCGCGTGGCATCGCCAAAGAACGCCAAGGCCAACTCGAATCGCAGCCTGGCCATCTCGTCGACATCATGGCGACATGCGTGGATGTCGCCGGCGCGAAGTATCCAAGTGAATTTAAAGGCCAGCCGATTAAGCCTGCGGAAGGCGTTAGCCTGCGTCCCGCGTTTACTGGCGAGTCGCTAAAACGCACCAAGCCGCTATTCTGGGAACACGAAGGAAACCGGGCGATTCGCGACGGCAAGTGGAAGCTGGTCGCGCTCTCGGACAAGCCTTGGCGGCTTTATGATCTGTCGGTCGATCGCACCGAGCAACACGATCTAGCTGCCAAGCATCCTGATCGCGTGAAGGATCTGGCGGCTCAATGGGACGCCTGGGCGGAGCGAGCCAATGTGCTGCCGCTCGGCGGTTGGCAAAGCAATGCTACAAACAAGAAGGTGCGCTTCAATCTGAAGAGCGGCGCGCATCTGGAGCGGGCAGCGGCGCCAGCGATCGGCCAGCGTGGCTTCACCATTACGGCCAAGATCGATGGCGACAAAGCCAGCGGCGTGATTGTCGCCCAGGGCGGAACGGCGCACGGCTATTCGCTATATCTCAATGAAGGTCGCCCGACATTTGCGATTCGCTCGAACAATGATCTGATTCGCGTTACCGCTGACGAAATGTTAAGCGGCTCGCATGCCATTGTCGCGAAGCTGACGCGTCAAGGCGCAATGAGCCTGATGATCGATGGCAAGGAAGTGGCCAAAGGCGAAGCGCCGAAGCTGATCACTCGGCTACCGACCGATGGGCTCGACGTTGGCTCGGACCAAGGC
>JAEZGD010000780.1 GCA_023417165.1 Planctomycetota bacterium | reverse complement strand
GATGAATAAAGACGCCGCTTGCCCCAGAAGCGAACGCTTGGACCGCGCTATTCCTGGGGAAGTCGACAGAGGGCCCCACTCGAACTCTAGCAATATTTAAAAAAATTTGTCATCCAGGCGATGACATTTGCTACATAAGAATTAAAGACACCCTCGCAAGACTTACCACCGAATCAGACACCTCCTAAAGGGGCCACCTATAATTGCGGTACAGTGAGGGGACTCGGCGGAGGGAGCTTCGCCGCAACTCGTGGCACACGAATCACGGCATGCTTATGAGAGCGATGAAGACTCTATCGCTGCGCGGGCTGGCGATCCTGGTCGCGCTGATGTGCGCCTGGCTCGCCATCACCGTGAATTCCGCCCGGCGCCAGGCGAAAGGCGTGGCGCGCATCCAATCGTTGCGCGGGTATGTGCTGTATGACTATGAAGCCCAGGTCGAGAGCAAGTGGCTGGTGGATGACAGCACTACCGATCTTGGCCTGTCCCGACAGCCAGACCCGCAATCGTCCTGGCCGCAGTGGTTGATCCGCGCAGCGGGGCGCGATCTCTTTCACCAGGTGGAAATGGCGTATGTGTGGGTCGGTCAATCCGAGGTGGACACCCGCGAGATTGTGAACTCACTGCCAGGACTGAAGGAGCTAAAACTCCACGGCTATGCTGCCACGCCGGGCGCGATTGAAGCCGCCAGTCGCTTGCGTCGCCTGGAACTGCTGGTGATCGATGGCAAAGCCACTCGCCTTGGCGAGGACTCACTCGTCAGCCTAAGAAGATCGCGAAAGCTGCGGGGCCTCGTGCTCAAGCATGTGTCCCTTTCAGATCGCGATTTAGAAAGCCTGCAACAGTTGCCGAACCTGGAATTACTTTTCTGGGAAGGCTGTCGCCTTAATGGCCAGCCGCTGGAGCCAGTCCTGCTGACCAATCGCGACAAGATCCAAGCGTTCTTCCAAGAGACGTTACCGCCTTAGCGCACGACTGGCTTGCCGATCATGCCAAGACAATGGTGCAACTCGCAGGGCTTTCCCGAGACAGAATCTCCGGCATCACTTCCTTCGCGTCTTCGTGGCTTGGCGTGACACGTTCGCTCGGCTCAATCGGCATCGCAGAAGATGGCACGCGAAGACGCCAAGACGCGAAGCGGTGAGGTGGCGAACGATTACTAGCCCGAAGCGCGAGCGAGGAAAGAGAGGTGTTAGTGCGCTTTGGTCGCCGAGGGTTCTGCAAGAGCGCGACGCATGATAATCAACACTTTACGCCGCACCGGTACTCGCGGCGATTGGGCAGCGCGGGCATAACCCTTCCCTCGCTCGCGCTTCGGGCTAGTGAGGTCATGGGTCATTCGTCATTCTTTCGACATTGGACTTTCGACATTCGTCATTCCCCTCTGGTGCGGCTCGCGGACTCGCCACACCCTACCAAGATTGGCGTGTAACGCTTCCTACAGGAGGGACTCTGTACCTGACCAGATTTTGCCGGCACGTTCCTATTCCTGAATGGAGTCGCCCTGTATGCATGCCTTCGTCTTGCCGACTGGAATGATTTTTGGATTGGGAATGGCTTTGTTTCATGGCTGCCAAACGCCTGCGAAAACGTCGCAGCGGGCTCCGGCCGTGGCGGCGGTTGATCAGCAGATTGCGCAGGGCGCGAAGGTCTATGCCCAGCACTGCGCGGAGTGTCATAGAGCGTCTGGCCAAGGCACCAGCGACGCGCCAGCCTTGGTGGGAAAAGGCGCTCTGCCGCGCCGGCCTCACGATGGTGCGGCGCGACAGACGGAGTTTCGCACTGCCCTGGATGTCGCGACGTTTGTAACCCAGAACATGCCGCCGGACGCAGAGACTCGCCAGGCGGTCACCGAGCCTGAGTATTGGGCGCTCCTGGCCTTCGCGTTGTCGGCTAACGGCGTGCCGCTAAGTCAGCCCGTTTCGCCACAGAACGCCGCAGCGATTGTGCTGCATCCGTAACGGCTTCCTCCTCCGCGAGTTCGCAGCGTCGACCCCGCCCAGGCATTATCCCACCCAAAACTCTTGACAATATCGTAAAAACTTACTACAATACAGCCTTTGGCCAAGTGGGGTCGATGCGGGCGTCCAACCGCCGCATGAACAACCTGCTTGCCACCCAGAAGAGGCTGCACAGTGCCAGGCATATTGGTTTGGGCGATTGGGAAGTAAGTGTCTTTGCGCCAAACAGATACGCAGCTTATGATGCAGGCATATTCGGCGAAAACGCCCCTGCACAGCAGCCGCAGGCGGAAGATTTGGCGGGGCAAGTAGAATACATTTTAGGTTTTTAAGCCGTCTGCGGTGAACCGTGAAACTGCAGGCCCTAGCGGCGAGTATGACCGTGTGACGCCTGGGAGGAGCGATTTGAGCGACGACGTACGTCCGTTGATCGGCCGCTGCCTCCAATGCGATCAGGCGGCCATGCTGGAATTAGTCGAGCGATTTCGCGGCCAGGTGTTTGGTCTGTGTTATCGCATGCTGGGCCAGCATCAAGACGCCGAAGACGCGGCGCAAGAAACCTTCGTGCGCGTGCTGAAGAACCTGCACCGCTGGGACTCGGCGCGCGACTTTGAGCCGTGGTTGCTGGCCATCGCTGGCAACCGCTGCCGCACGGCGCTGGCCAATCGTATGAAGCGCTCGCAGGTGCAGCCGCTGTTAGACGACAGCGTCGCCGATGCGGGTCATGACTTGCAAGCGGCGCGCGGCATGGCCGAAGAGGTGCAGTTGGCGCTAGGCCGGCTGCGGGCCGAGTATCGCGAAGCCTTTGTGCTGTTCCACGAACACGAACGTAGTTACGCCGAGATCGCCGAGATTATGCAATGCCCGGTGGGAACCATCAAAACATGGATCCACCGCGCACGCCTGGAAATGATGCAGTTTTTGAAGAGCCGCGGCATCGGGCAGGAGTTCCGTCATGCATTGCGAAAAGTTTGAAGCCCGCCTACACGACCTGCTGGACGAGCGTTTGTCGCCGGAATGCGACAGCGCGCTGTTAGCACACGCCGAGCAGTGCGACGCGTGCCGCGAGATGCTGGGCCTGTGTGAGCAAATGCTTAGCGGCTTGGAAGTCTGGGAAGCTCCCGCGATCTCGGACGGCTTTGCCGCACGTGTCGTCGCCCAGGCGCAGCAGCCTGTGACACTGGCGGAGTTGCCGACGCAAAAGCGGGCGACTTCGTTCGGCTGGAAGGTACTCTCTGGCGTGCTGGCCGCTTCGGTGGTGGTGGGCGTCGTGACGATGACGATTCAGCAAAGCCGCACTGGGTCGGTGCCTCAAGCGAATACGGCAGAAGCAACCGCGCTGCCGGCGGTCACACCGCAGACACATATAGCTATTAGCCCAGCGGTAATGGCATCGCCTACGCTCGGTCCTCGTCCGCTGCAAGCCGGCGAGTTGGCGATGCTGGTGGAGAACGCCGACGGCTTGTTCGATGGCCGAACCACAGGGCGGATGATTCGCGAAGTCACGTCGTCGCTGCCCGAAGTTCCGCTAGTCGACGAGCAGATTCCTGGCCTGCGTCCCATCACCAACAGTTTCAGCCTGACGATCGGCATCGTGCGCAAGACATTGCCGGGGCGACGCGAGGCGGCCCCTCGCGAGAGTGAAAAGCCTGCGGAGCCGCTGAAACCGCAGGCCGAGTTTTCGCGCGACGATAACGTCGCGGGAATGGTATAAGTGCCGTCGCAACGGGCCATATATTCCGTCTAAGCCCGCCTAAAAGCTGCGGCATCGGCGACTTCGGCCGGCATAACCGTACTGATCCCGCAATCCCAACAAATTACGCCACTTGCAACAACCGACAAATCAGCCCATCTTTCCAGATCGTTACATATTCACGGCCTAGTGATCCGATCTCTTGTGCTATCGCTCGACCCAACCTCGCCGGTACTGTTTAACTGGGTTTAGAATTCGCACAGGGAGCTGACCGTGGCTAAGGGCAAGAAATCGGTACAAAACGACGCTTCGACCGAAGTGACCATCGACCGCCGGGCGACTGGTGGAGGTGATCGACGCAAGCAACAACTGCCGGTCGCGGTCGAACGCCGGACGAAAGTGCAACGCCGCCGCCAGATCGATCCCACCACCTGCGAACGCGATTACACCGATGACGAGATCGAGTTCATGCAAGCTCTCGATGCTTACAAGCGTCGCAGCGGCCGCATGTTTCCCACCTGCAGCGAGATCCTGGAAGTGATCCGCGAGATGGGTTACGTTCGCCTGGTAACGCCCGCTGCCGATACGGCGGCAGATGCTACGGCAACACCGGAAGCCTCGAACGAAACCGCCGGCTAAGAGCCTAGCTAGCTTTCGCAGCGCTCGCTGCCACACCAATACACCCCACAGCCTGGGCTGGAATTCGTTCCAGCCCTTTTTCTATTTCAGCTCAAGAAAACTGCTCTTGTGGTCGAGCGTTCGCGGCGATACTCTCCGCCCGGCCTCAAGCACGCCGCCGTGGCGCGCCGCTAGCATCGCGACCTCTTCTGCGACAACGATCGTGAACCGGCATCTACCGACGGCATCACGCGTGGTTATCCTGAGCATGGCTTTGCTGTGCTTCAGCGGCTGTCGCATGTGGTCGCAGAATCAAAACTGCACCGGCGTCACTTACTATCGCCAAGGGCAGTACCAACAAGCGGTCGCCAACTTTCAATCGGCCGTGCAGACCGATCCCACCAACGCCGACGCCATGTACAACCTGGCGGCCGCCTATCATCTGCAAGCGAAGCAGACCAACGATCAGAACGCGTGGGTGCAAGCCGAGACGCTTTACAATCGTTGCCTCGATCTCAACAAAGATCACGTCGATTGCCATCGCGCGTTGGCAGTGCTGTTAGTCGAAACCAATCGGCAAGACAAAGCCTTCACGCTGATGAAGAACTGGGCGATCGGCAGTCCGCAAGTGGCGTCGGCGCGTGTCGAACTCGCGCGATTGTATGAAGAGTTCGGCGATGGGCAGTCGGCGACAACATGGCTCAACTCGGCGCTCCAGATCAATCCCTATGATGCCCGCGCGCTCGCGGCGCTCGGCAAGATGCGCGAGCAGCAAGGCGACGTCGCGCAAGCCATCGACAACTATCGCCGCGCCTATGCTTTGAATCCCAACGCAGCTGGTGTGGGCGAGCGTTTGGCTGCTCTGACGCAGAGCCCACTTCCTGCGCAAGCGGCTCCCACCACCGCGCCGGGCTATGCAGCTCCGGCTGGTACGCGCCTCGTCACGCCGCAACCGCCGGCACCGCGCTATTAGGCCGTCGCGATTCTTTCTTGCCGCATTCGCAGCCGCTGATTTCGCGCTTGCATCAGTACGCCGAAGCCGCATTCAAAGTGCGCGCGGTGCTCTAACCATCCCGTCGTCTGCCTGCTTACAATACAGCGGCCTCATCCTCTTTGCGGAGCATCTTTGTGCAATACATCTTGGCCCTCGACGAAGGTACGACTAGCGCTCGGGCGATTATCTTTGACAACGCCGGAGACATTCGCTCAGTCGCACAAAAAGAATTCACGCAGTTCTTTCCGCAAGCGGGATGGGTCGAACACAACGCCGAAGAGATCTGGGCAGCGCAAGTCAGCGTCGCCAGCGAAGCCATCGCCCGCGCGGATCTTGACGTGCGCGATATCGCGGCCATCGGTATCACCAACCAGCGCGAGACGACCGTGCTGTGGGATCGCAAGACGGGCCATCCGATTCACAACGCGATCGTCTGGCAAGATCGCCGCACCGCCGGTATCTGCGACCGCTTGCGCGCCGATGGCCATGAGCAGTTGATTCGCGAGCGCACTGGCTTGGTGATCGACGCTTACTTTTCCGGCAGCAAAGTCGCATGGCTGTTAGATAACGTTCCTGGTGCGCGCGCCAAAGCCGAGCGCGGTGAACTCGCGTTCGGCACGATCGATTCGTGGTTGATTTGGAAATTGACCGGCGGTCGCGTGCATGTCACCGATGCGACCAATGCGTCGCGCACTATGCTGCTCAACATTCACACCGGCGATTGGGATGACGAACTGCTGCGGCTGCTGAACGTGCCGCGCAGCGTGCTGCCGCAAGTTGTCGCGTCGAGCGAGGTCGTGGGCCAAGCCACCGTCTCCGCCCTGCAAGGCATTCCCATCGGCGGCATCGCTGGCGATCAGCAGTCGGCTCTATTCGGCCAGATGTGCCTCTCGCCAGGGCAAACCAAAAACACCTATGGCACCGGCTGTTTCATGCTGCAAATGACAGGCGAGCAGGCGGTCGCTTCCCAGAACCGTTTGCTCACCACCATCGCCTGGCGACTGGGTGATCGATTGTCGTACGCACTCGAAGGCAGCGTCTTTATTGGCGGTGCGGTGGTGCAATGGCTGCGCGATGGCCTGGGCATCATTCGTTCGTCGCACGAAGTCGAACAGCTCGCGCGCAGCGTTCCCGATAGCGGCGATGTTTATATCGTGCCTGCGTTCGCGGGACTGGGCGCGCCACACTGGGATCCCTACGCGCGCGGCGCGATCCTTGGCATCACGCGCGGCACCAGCGCTGCGCATCTGGCCAGGGCGGCGGTTGAAAGCATCGCCTTTCAAGTGGCCGACCTGATTGAAGCGATGAACAGCGACTCTGGCGTGCCGCTGCCAGAATTGCGCGTCGATGGCGGCGCGGCTTCGAACGATTTGCTGCTGCAATTTCAGGCCGATTTGCTCGGCGTGCCGGTGCTGCGTCCGGCTGTCACTGAAACCACGGCCTTAGGCGCTGCGTATCTGGCGGGGCTTGCGGTGGGCTATTGGCAAAGCACGAGCGAGCTTGCCAAGCAGTGGCGCATCGAGCGTCGCTTCGAACCGAAGATGCCGGCCGAGGAGGCTGCTCAGCGACGCGCTCGCTGGCGCGAAGCGCTGTCACGCTCGAAAGGATGGGATGCTTAAGCTCCCGTCCCGCACGTCTCCCCCACCACTTTTCGTTCGCACCTTGTCTTTGCGCCGGCCAGACTGTTCATTTAGATAGTCGCGCCACTACAATACACGCCCATGAACCGCGAAGAGATGCTGCGCCGCGCCGTTGATCGGCGCAAACCTTGGGATCTAGTTGTCATTGGCGGCGGCGCGACCGGCATCGGCATCGCCGTGGATGCAGCCACGCGCGGCTACGACGTGCTGCTACTCGAACAGCATGATTTCGGCAAAGGCACTTCCAGTCGCAGCACTAAGCTCGTGCATGGCGGCGTCCGCTATCTTCAGCAAGGCAATATCGCCCTGGTGCGAGAAGCTCTGCAAGAGCGCGGCTTGCTGATGCACAATGCGCCGCATTTAGTCCACGAACTGGGCTTTGTGATTCCCACCTATCGCTGGTGGGAACGTCCCTTCTACAGCATGGGCCTTTCCGCTTATGGCCTATTGGCGGGCAAGCTCGGCATTGGGTTATCGGCAACACTGTCGCGCGCCGATGCGCTCGAGCAATTACCAGAACTGCGCGCGCAAGGATTGCGCGGCGGCGTCTATTACGTGGATGGCCAGTTCGACGATTCGCGCCTGCTGATTCATCTGGCGATGACCGCCGCCGAACACGACGCAACACTGCTGAACTACGCGCCCGTGATCGACTTCGTGCAACATTCCAGCGGCACGATCAGCGGCGTGACCTTTCGCGATGCCGAAACCGACGCGATACACACGGCCAATGCCGCCGTGGTCATCAATGCCACCGGTGTCTTCTGCGATCAAGTGCGCAAGCTGGCCAGTCCTAGCGCCGGCGCATTGGTGACGCCCAGCCAGGGCATTCACCTCGTCTTTGATCGGCGGTTTCTGCCTGGCAAAGCTGCGCTGATGGTCCCGAAAACGCGCGATGGCCGCGTC
>JAEZGD010000776.1 GCA_023417165.1 Planctomycetota bacterium | reverse complement strand
CGTTTGAGCGCTCGCTGGCGACGCACGCCGCCATCGCCCGGCAGTTGGGTCCGTACAAGCTCAGCCTGCACAGCGGTTCGGACAAACTGTCGATCTACCAACTCTTCGCGCAAGTGACGCAGGGGATGTTTCACGTCAAAACGGCCGGAACCAGCTATCTCGAAGCGCTGCGCGTCGCTTCGCGGCACGAACGCAAGCTGTTTCGCCGCGTGATCGACTTCTCGCGCGAGCGCTTTGAACGCGATCGCGCGACGTATCACATTTCGGCGAAGCTCGAAAACGTGCCGACCGCCGCGGCGATCGGCGATGATGTGAAGCTCGAACAGCTCTACCTCGATCAAAACGATGGTCGCCAGATTTTGCATGTGACGTTCGGCAGCGTGCTGAGCGATTCGGCGCTCGGCCCCGCACTGCGCGACGTGTTGGCCGCGCATCCGGAAACACATCGCGAAGTGCTGACGGTGCATTTTGGCAATCACCTGAAGGCGCTGTGCAAAGGCCTGTAAGGCATCACACGAAGCTCCGCTGCGGACTGCGAGCGGGATGATTGGATCCAGGCATCTATGCGTTCGCCGTCCGACCATCGCATGTTACCGACTGGCGAGCCGCGCGGCCCTGCCGCCTGGGCGGGGCTGATTCTGGCGGTGCCACTCGCCTTGTCAGCCTACTTTGCGTTGGCGGGCCGCACCGATCTGACACATCCCGCCTGCGCCACGGCGGCCATCGCGGTGCTGCTAGGCGTGCTGTGGATTAGCGAAGCGTTGCCATTGGCGGCGACCTCGCTGCTGCCGCTGGTGCTGTTTCCGCTCGCTGGCGTCATGACGTTCGACGAAGCGGCTGCGCCGTACGCCAAAGACAGCATCTATATCTATCTCGGCGGCTTCATCATCGCGCTGGCGGTCGAACGTTGGGGACTGCATCGGCGGCTCGCGCTGCACACGCTGATGTGGGTCGGTACGTCGCCGCGCCGTTTGGTAGGCGGCATCATGCTGGCGACGGCTGTGCTGAGCATGTGGATCAGCAACACAGCGACCACGGCGATGATGCTACCGCTGGGGCTGAGCCTGGTGGCGCTGACACGCGATCACTCCGGCAAAGGGCATCAGCTTTCCGAAACTGACGCCCAGCGTTTCGCCACCAGTATTCTGCTCGGCATCGCCTATGCCGCGACGATCGGCGGCTTGGGCACGCTGATTGGCACGCCGACCAACGTCGTCTTTGCAGGCTTCGCCGAACAGAACGGACTGGCAGTGGGCTTTGGGCGCTGGATGCTGTTCGGGACGCCGCTGGCGATTGTTTATTTGCTGTTCACCTGGATCCTGCTGACGCGGTGGATGTTTCCGCTGCCACACGCCGAGATCGGCGACGGCCTGACGATGATTCGCAAAGAACTGCGCGAACTGGGCCCCATCACGCGCGGCGAACTGGTCGTGCTGTTGGTCGCGGTGCTGACCGCTTCGCTATGGATTGCGCGTGAACCGCTGCAAAACACCGCGTGGATGCAGGCGCAATTTCCCAGCGTCAAGAAGCACTTCAACGACGGCATGATCGCCTTGATCGGCGCGCTCTTGCTGTTTGCGATTCCGGTGCATCCGCGCCGCGGCATCTTTGCGATGGATTGGGAAACGTGCAAGCGCTTGCCGTGGGGCGTGCTGCTGCTGTTTGGCGGCGGGCTGAGCCTGGCGGAAGCGGTGGAAGTCAGCAAATTGGCCGATTGGATTGGCCTGCAAGTCTCTGCATGGGGCAGCATCTCGCTGGTGGTTTTGGTGATTGCCGTCACCGCCACGGTGATCTTTGCGTCCGAGTTCACCAGCAACGTCGCCACGGTGGCCGCGTTCTTGCCGATCATGCTGGGCGTTTCGAAGGGATTGGAGGCCGATCCGCTGCTGCTGCTGATTGCGACGACGGTCGCGGCCAGCTATGCGTTCATGCTGCCGGTCGGCACGCCTCCCAACGCCATCGCCTTTGGCACCGGACTGATCAAGCAGCGCGAGATGATGCGCGCGGGACTGGTCTTAAACCTGCTCGGCGTCGTCTTGATCCCACTGGCGATTTATACGCTCGGCGTGTGGGCGCTGGGGATTAAGGTGTAAGGAGTAGAGGGTAGAGGGGAGAGGGTAGAGAGAAGAGATTTCGGGTTTCCTTGGCACTTGGAACTTGGCGATTGGAACTTTCTACGAAAAAGCCCGCGACGATCGAGTGATCGCCGCGGGCTATAGAACGAACGAGACGAGTGGAGCGATTCGGCTTACCAGACGTAGGAGAAGCCCACGTAGCCACCGTGCAGGATCAGGCTTTCATCGTTGTCGATGTCTTCGGCGCCTGGAATGTCGGCGAAGTTGCGCGGGATCTGCGTGGTCGCTAGCGCCACACCCGTGAGTGCCACCGCGCGGTAACCAGCATTCAAGCTCCAACCACCCCAGACGCGATAATCGAAGCCCAGGTCGATTTCCGCGACGAACGAAACATCATCCTTCGTGGTGTTGATGTCGTAAGCTGCACCCGCCAGCGGGTTGCCTGGTCCCACGACGGCCACGCCGTTGATGTTATAAATCCGCTGCGATTGGCTGATGTGGTTGTTGTAGACGCCAACTTTCGGTGTCGCCCGCAGCAGGAACCGCGAGGTCACGCCGTACGAGGCGCTCGCACCCATCTGCACGCCGACGAGATGGTTTTGGACGTCGATATCGTAATAAGCTTCGTTCGCCGGGTCAGCACCGAACACGGGGTTTTGATCCGCGCTGGCGTACTGAAAACCTTCGTCAAAGCGGAAGTAACGCACGCCGGCGATCAGACCAACGTTTAACGCGCGACCGTTATAGCCATAGCCTTGCAACCAGTTGAGTTCCACATTGTGGAACTGCCAGTCGCGGCGCACACGGTGCGCTTGCGCGGCATCGTACAAGCCATTGACGTTCGTGACGCCGATGTTCAGCGGCTGAAAGTCAAAAACCGTATTGAGGTTGCCAGGCATGTTGCTGGCCAGCACGGTTTCTTCCTGATCGTTGGCGAAGATGCCCCAATAACGGGCTTCGACACCCCATGCGCCGCCTGCGAACCAGCGTCCGATTCCAATTTCAAAGCCGGTGCCCCAGTTCATGTCGGCACTGTCGGTGTTCAGCACCGAACCGACCAGGTCCGTATCGTCGAAGCTGAGCTGCTGAAAGTCTTCGCGATCGCGGCCCATGTACAAGACATTGGGGTCGATTCGCCAGGTCTGGCAAGGTTGGCACGGAACATAGCACTCGCCAAAGCCGGCACAATCGCCCGACTCGCAACTGCCATCGCTATAACCGTAAGTATCGTCAACCCAGGCGCCGCCGCGTGCGGCTTCGTAAGGGCTGGCCGGTTCTGCCAATTGCGGCGCAGGCAGCGAATCTTGGCCGTTGGCCGAAGTCAGCATGGGTTGAGACGCGCCGGGTAGAGGCCGCGCCTCTTCCGCTTCGAAACGCCGAAAAGCTGCGGTTTGTTGCACGCCGTAGCTAGGATTTGCTTCCATGGACGGCATAGGCAACAGCGAAGGACTGCGATAGCCTTCGCCTGCATAGACGGGGCACACTGCGCCGGAGACTAGCCCGAGCGCCAAAAGCACGCTCTTTGACCGAGAAACCTTCATCGAACAACTCCATTCGAGGCGGAACCATCCAA
Source organism: Planctomycetota bacterium (assembly GCA_023417165.1). Taxonomy (GTDB): domain Bacteria; phylum Planctomycetota; class Planctomycetia; order Pirellulales; family Pirellulaceae; genus JAEZGD01. Next base: position 3,472 of record JAEZGD010000776.1, on the reverse strand, counting down.
TTGTTCCGGGCGCGTTCCAACTTGCGCCACAAAGATGGTGTAAATCACTTCATTCGAAGGGGCGTCCGATCCCCAGGCAAAATGGATTCCGTTCCTGCCACGGCGCCAAGCGTTGCTCGTGAAAGATAGAGAGTCTCGGGGCAACCATACCCCGTCGCGCTCCATCGCGAGTAACCAACCGTGGTATCCGAAGGTTGAAATCGTCTGGCGTATGCTGAAAAACGCGCGAAATCACGCGCTGACATGTGGTATTTTCTCAAGTGCCGTAGCGCCAGCGCCATCCGCGCCAAAACCCTCACAGTGGGACTTAGGGCGCATGCCCAGCGTGGCGCGCGTATCGATGGTGCGGAACAGAAGGCCCCGCTACTTGCAGAGAAACCGCTACTACGCAGCGCTGCGGTAGATGCGCGCCAATCCTTGCCAGGCGCACGACAAGCGCTGCGAACGCGTGAGCGCGCCGCTCACAAAGCGTCCCAAGAAAAGAAAAAAGGCGCAGGTTCTTGCGCCTTCAAAATCTGCGTGCAATCGTCCCGCTTGGCAGGCGAGACGTGGCCGATATTTACGCGGCGCGAGCCAAGGGCTCTAGTTCTTCAGCCGCAACGCCCAGCACCTCTTGCGCGAGCTTGCGATAGTCTTCTGCGCCGTTGGACTGCGCCGAGTACTGGAAGATCGATTGGCCAAAGCTGGGAGCTTCCGCCAGGCGAATGTTGCGTCGGATGTTGGTTTTGAAGTTCTTCACGTCCGCCCACACGGTATCGCTGGTCGAACGCTGCGCGAAGAACTCGTACACATCGCTGCTGACCTCGGCCGCCAGGCGTGTGCCGCTGTCGTACATGCAGAACAGCACGCCGGTGAGACGCAGCGTCGGGTTAAGCCGCTTGGCGACGATCTCAATCGTGCGCAGCAGCTTCGACAAGCCGTGCAGCGCCAAAAAGTGCGGTTGCAGCGGCAGGAAGACTTCCTGCACGGTGGTCAGCGCGTTGAGCGTCAGCACGCCGAGGCTCGGCGGGCAGTCGAGGATGACATAGTCATATTCGGCGCCGTCTTCGGCCAGCTTGTCGCGCAAGATGACTTCGCGGCCGACTTCGTTGGCCAGTTCCATTTCGGCGGCGGCCAGGTTCAGATGCGCGGGAATCACCCACAGGTTGTCAGCCACTTGCTGGCGCACCTCGGCGATCGAGCAGTCGCGCGTCAGCACGTCGTAGATGCTGGGCTCTTCGTCGTCCATTACCACGCCCAGGTGCAGCGAGGCGTGCGCCTGCGGGTCGAGGTCGATCAAGCAAACTCGCTGTCCGGCTTCGGCCAAAGCCGCGCTCAGATTGACAGCCGTGGTCGTCTTGCCGACGCCCCCCTTCTGATTCAGGATGGCGATCGAACGCATGGCGAAGCTCCTTCTTCGAGTTAGCGAACCGGGGCGGGATTATAGCCAGCGGGTTCCAGCCGCTGCCAGATGAATTAATTTCACCCCGGCCGGGGAGGGCCGTGAGGGCTTCTTTACAGCCCGCACCAGACAACATAGGCTGTCAGGGCCCACCTTCCCTTACCGCGAAGCTAGCAATGCGTGTTATTATCCTGCCCGACGCCGAGGCGGTCTCTCGACGTTCTGCCGATTTTGTCGCTGATCTCGTGCGCCAAAAACCCCACTGTGTGCTGGGTTTGGCGACTGGAGGGACCCCGCTGGGAACCTACCGCGAGCTGATCCGACGCCATCGCGAAGAACAGCTCGATTTCTCGCAGGTGTCGACCTTTAACTTGGACGAGTACGTCGGCCTGGCGCCGGCGCACCCGCAAAGTTATCGCCACTTCATGCAGGCGAACCTGTTCGATCACATTAACGTCGATGTCAATCGCACGCACGTTCCCGACGGCCGCGCGCTCGATTTCGACAACTTCTGCCGCTTGTACGAGCAGCGCATCGTCGAGAGCGGCGGCATCGACCTGCAAATCCTCGGCATCGGCACCGATGGCCATATCGCGTTTAACGAACCCGGTTCGTCACTCGGCAGTCGCACGCGGCTGAAGTCATTGACCAGCGAAACCATTCGCGACAACGCGCGGTTCTTTGGCAGCGAAGCCGCGGTTCCCCGCCTGGCGGTGACGATGGGGGTCGGCACGATCCTGGAATCGCGCCGCTGTGTGCTGATTGCGATTGGCGCTGGCAAAGCGACGGCCATTCGCGAGACGGTCGAAGGTCCGATCACTTCGCAGATCACGGCCTCGGCGCTGCAATTGCATCGCGATGCGATTGTGATTGTGGACGAAGCAGCCGCCGGCTTGCTCGCGCGGCGCGACTACTACAATGAAGTCGAGCACGCGCAATCGCTGCTCGAAGCCGGCCGCTTCCGCGAACTGGGCATCGGCGGCCAGTAAGGCTTAGAGGTAGGACGAAGCCGTGCTTCGTCCCGCACAAACCTGGGCGAAGCAGCGCTTCGTCCTACGAAACGTAGCACGTCATCATGCGACAAATCGGAACGTTCGAGACCGCCGAAGCCGCGCAGCGCTTCACGGCTTATCTGCTGACGCAAAACATCGCGGCCAGCGCCGAAGCCGAAGGCAGCACCTGGACGATCTGGGTGCGCAACGAAGATCAACTGTCGCAGGCCAAGGAAGCTTTCGATCACTTCCGCCAATCGCCGAACGACGCGCGCTATAGCGGTGTGGAAGCCAAAGCCGCGCAGATCCAGCGCGCCGACGAACAACGGCGCAAGCAGGCGCGCAAAAACGTCGTCGAAATGCGCGGCCAATGGAAAGATGCTGGCGCCGGCGGCAGCGCCTTCAAGCAAGCGCCGCTGACGTGCGTGCTGATCGGCCTAAGCCTGTTCGTCGCCTTCCTGACGCGGCTCGGCGAAGGGGGCCTGACGCCTGCGCAAAGCTTTTTGAACTTCTGCGAGATTAGCACGATCGACGGCCAAACGTTTGTGCCGCGCGACGGCTTCGCGCAGATCAAGCAAGGACAGATCTGGCGACTGGTCACGCCGATCTTTTTGCACTTCGGCCTGATGCACTTGGCCTTCAACATGTTTCTGCTGTTCTCGTTTGGGCGGCGTATCGAAGCCCGCTATGGAACGTGGCGCATGGGCTTGATGGTGCTGGTGATGGCGGTCGCTTCGAACGTCAGCCAGTACTATTGGGAAGCCAGTCCGGTCTTTGGCGGCATGTCAGGCGTGGTCTATGGCCTGTTGGGCTTTTTGTGGATGAAGATGCTCTACGATCCCGGTTCAGGGATGTGGATTCATCCATTTACACTCATGTTCGCGCTGGTGATGCTGTTTGTGAATATGGCGGCTGAGGTGCCACCTTTCGATCAATACCTTGGCCCGGCGCTGGGACGCATCGCGAACACCGCGCACTTCGTGGGACTGGCCGCCGGCATGGCAATCGCCGTCGTCCCGATAGCCTTCCGGCGCGCAAAATAGCACGCGGTTAATCAAACGCAGATTCACGCAGATCATTTCAATATAAGAATTTGATC
>JAEZGD010000736.1 GCA_023417165.1 Planctomycetota bacterium | reverse complement strand
CGTTGCTTCTCTTCTTTGTTTGCGGAAGGAGGGGTCCTTATGACCACACACACTTCTTTTCTGTCGATGGCGTCGGTGGTTCGCTTGCTCTATACGCAGAATCCTTTTTATTTGATCGGCACGTTGTTGGTGCTCTTGGGATTGCAGCAAAGTCTCGGCAATCAGCCGGCGCTCGCGTCGAGTGGCCTCTTGGTGGCGATGCTGGCCGGCTATGCGCTGCTGCTGGCGGGTCTGGCCACGATCATCATTCGCGGCGGCAAAGTTTGGGATGACGCGCGCACGATCCTGCTCGTGATCGTGTTGCTGTTTTTCATGCTTTCGAGCAGTCTGGACGTGCATATCTTGCACGATCCAATGGCTGGTACGTTGATGCTGATCGGCGGCCTGGCGTTCGCCGTCGCGCTCAGCGAAGGCTTGTTGCGCGGACTCGGCATTCACTTGGCGGCACAGTATCGCGGTCCTTATTACTTGATGCTGACGCTGTTGTTTGGCTATCCGATCCTACTGGCCTGGCTGTCGTTCTACGATCAGTACGTGTTGTTATCGTGGGCATTATTTATCTTTGCGACACTTGCAGCATTGGTGCTGTTAACCTTGCTGCCCGCCGCAAGCACGCCAGCGCAGCGTGAACCGGCCAGCGGCACGCCTTGGCGTTGGCCTTATTATCCTTGGTCGCTGTTTGTCTTTTTAACGATTGGCGTGGCGCTGCGTGCATGGTGGCTGACGATTGCCTTTCAACCCACGACTGGCGACGACTCGTGCTTTCGGGCGTATTACCTGGCGCCGCTGATCATCGCGTGGTCGGCGTTGCTGCTGGAGTTCGGCAAATCGCGAGCGAGTATCAACGCGCAGGCGGCGGGAATGGCGTTGCCGATTTTGGTGCTGGGGCTTGGCTTTCCGGGGCCGGCGCTGACTGCCATCGAACAACAGTTTGTGACGCAGTTGATGGAAACGATCGGCTCGCCAGCGCAACTAGCGATCTGCAGCTTGCTGCTGTTCTACGCCTGGGCGGGCTGGCGACGGGTGCCCGGTGCGGAAGCGTTTTTACTTGGGCTAACGGGACTGTTCGCGATCGTCGGTCGGCACACAGTCGATACCCACACGCTTGTCGCACCGCAGCCACTCGTCGTTGGGGTACTTGTGATCGGACTGTTGGTGCAGTCGCTGCGGCGGGCGTCTTCGTGGCGAGCGCTGCTGGCCGGCGGATTGATTGCGGCGGGCCTGCAAACCTATCAGCCGCTAGAAGCCAGTCCAACATTTTGGTTCTGGCAGTGGCACGCGCCGGTGCTGGGAGTATTGTGGTTAGCCGCCATTTTTGACGACCCGGCGGCTCAAGGCTGGCGGCAACTCGCCTGGCGAGCGGTGCCATGCCTGGCGATGGTGGCGGCAATTATATACCCGTGGACGATGCCTGGCATTCCTGAGACAGCGCTCGTTGGCTATGGCGCGCTGCTGCTGATTTCGGCGGCAGCACTCTGGTGGCGCGAACGCACGACCGCGGCGCTGGGCGCTGTGTTTTTCACACTCGGCGCGAGTTTACTCGGCCAGGTAAGACAGTTGTACCTGCTGCTGGAGCAAACGTTGCTCGCCGAAGGCTTGCCTTGGCTGGCCGGCGGTCTGGTGGTGGTGGCGCTCGCATTTGGCATTAGCCTGCTGAAGATGGGGCTGTGGCAACGCATTCGCCAATGGCTGCAACATACGAATGTTGCGTGGGGTGGACTGGGATAGCCGCGCCAGCGACCGGGTGGCATAGTTGACACCCTCCCGCCGGCGGTCCTATGATCGCCGACGGGGAGAACTGCGCCGCCGCTGCGGCCCCCCTTATTGAGAGAGAAGGATGGCGTAATGGATTTGTGGAGAGGCCTCGAACACATCGTTCGCGAACAAGAGCCGTTGGCTGGGTACACGTGGCTGCGGATCGGTGGTCCCGCCCAATTTTTGGCCGAGCCGACGACGCAGGAAGAACTAGCGGCGCTGGTCAAGCGAGCGCGCGAATTTGATCTGCCGGTGCGTCTGCTAGGCGGCGGCTCGAACCTGCTGGTGCGCGACCATGGTGTCGCGGGGCTGGTGATTCATCTGACGGCCGCACCGTTTGCCGAAATCAGCGTCAAAGGTCGCACGCTGACCGCAGGCGGCGCCGCCAAACTGGCGCACGTCGTTTCGACTGCGGTGCGCGAAGGCCTGGCGGGACTTGAGCCGCTGGCTGGTATTCCTGGCACTCTCGGCGGCGCGCTGCATGGCAATTGCAGCGCCAACGGCGGCGACGCCGGGCAATGGGCGCGTGGCGCGACGGTGATGACGCGCGCCGGCGAGATCCTGACGCGCTCGCGCGAAGATCTGCGATTTGCCTATCGTGAAAGCAGCCTCGACGAACTCGTGATTCTCTCGGCCCAGTATGAGCTAGAATCCGAAGATCCAGTCGAGTTGACCAAGCGGATGCAGAAGCAGTGGATCATCAAGAAGGCCGCGCAGCCGCTAAGCAATCAGAATGCGGTCTATGTCTTCAAAGATCCGGTCGGCACCAGCGCTTCGACATTGATCGAAGAAGCGAAGCTGAAGGGAACGCGCATCGGCGATGCCGAAGTCAGCGATCGCTATGCGAACTTCATTGTCGCCGGACCGAAGGCGACCAGCGACGACGTGCTGCGGCTGATCGATCTGATTCGCAGCCACGTCAACGACCGACTGGGCGTGCTGCTGGAAACCAGCTTGGACGTGTGGTAAGTGACGCCTTGAAACAAGCAAAGGGCGAAGCAATCGTGCTTCGCCCTTTTTAGTGCGCGTTGCGGATTCGCTCACTGAGCGGGGAGCGTAAGCTCCCTGAATGCGTCGCCTATTCGCGCATGGCCTGCAGCTTGGCGACCGCGTGAAGCGCGGCGAGTAGTCAATTGGCCAAAACGACACAGGGGGCTGACGCCCCCCGCTCGGGATGATAATTAGCCGCGGTCAGCGAGAAGCTTACTCGCTGGCGACGTTCATATAAACCTTCAGCGCCGACTTCTCTTCGACCAGCAGGCGCATCATTTCCTGGTAGTTTTCCAGACCATCGACCGGGTTGGTCAAGATGCGCTGGATCACGCCGGGGTACTGCACTTCGCCGGTCGCTAGGTCGCGAATGCCGCTTTCGAAGTGTTCGCGGTTGGCGTTGACCGAACCTAAGAGGAGCTTGTTGCCGAGCACCCACTCGATGTTGATCTTGTCGGAGTGCACTTCGGTCAGCTTCTTGCCGCCGGTGATGCTGGTCCAAACGAGCGCGCCATTGTGGCCCAGAACGTTCATCGCCGCGAACGACATTTCGCTGTTGCCGGTGGCATCGACGATCAGATCCGCCTTGCCGACCTTCTTGGCCAGTTCGGCCAGCGGCGTCTCGGTGGTGCTGACGTAGGTCGCTTCCAGACCCTTGACGATTTCGCTCGACAGCGTGCCCGGCTTGCTGCGCGCGAGGCAGTAGACTTGCAGGCCGCGCAGCTTCAGGATCAACGTCGCGAGCAAACCGATCTGGCCCACGCCCATCACGTAGGCGATCTTCGGGCTCCACACCTTCATGCGGCGCTGCGCTTCGTAAGCTTGTTGCACCGCCTTGGCGGCGCAGCTCATCGGTTCCATCAGCACGTGCAAGTGCTTCAAGCCTTGCGGCACTCGGACGATGTAGTTTTCGTGATCGACGAAGTACTCGGTCAGGTAGCCGTGCAGCAGGTTGATGCCGCGCTCGTAGTAGGTTTCTTCGCTCGTCATGTCGTACGTGCCGATCTTGTCATAGATCGATCCGCCGGGGCGACGCACCGTAGCGGTGACATAATCGCCAGGCTTCACGTGCGTGACGTTCGGACCGACCTCTTCAACGATGCCGAACGATTCGTGCCCGAGGACCAAAAAGTCATAGCCCGGCGGCGCTTTGCCATACAGCGCGTCATTGATCTCGCGATCGGTGGCGTCGACGCCGACCTTGAGCACCTTGACCAGAATGCCCTTGCCATCGGGAATGTCGTTAATGCTGGGCTTGGGAAGTTCCGTCAGGTGAACGCTATTGGGCTTGCCCGGAGTGACTGCAACCGCACGCATGGATGCTCGGACCTTTGAAAATGAAAGTACAGGACAAAACGCCCAGCGAGCCGCAGCCCCCCGAGCGGATGATTCACGTCGCGTGAAACGCGTAGTCTACCAGGGCCATCGGTACGACGCGAGGGCGATCAACCGGCCGACGTTGGCCTGCCGCGGGGCGGGAATCACGCAACAAAATGGCGGCAAGAGAGCGCTCGCGGCCGTGGGTACTAATCGACCATGATCATCGCGGGAGCGACGTGAAAGCCTCGCCCGAAGTGGTGGACAGGCTGCGGATAACTCCCCGGATAAGAGCTGGCGACGGGGGTTGGATCGACCACCTCGCGACTGGAAAGCTCTACCTCGACCGATTGCCGCTTGCCGCCGCGCAGGTATTCAATGGCCACTTTCGTGCCAGGCTGCTTGTCATACAAAGCCAGCGTCACATCGTTGATGCCGCTCACCTTCAGTCCGCCCACCTTGGTAATGATGTCCTGCTCGTCCAAGCCTGCACGACGAGCGCCGGTCTCGGGCGTTACCTGCTGCACAAGCAAGCCTTGCGCGACATCGCTGCCCGCGACCCCCAACACCGCAGGACTATTCACGAGGATGGCAAGCTGTGGGCGTTGTTGTCGCAGCTTCAGCAGCGCGGCGCTCGACACGCGCGTATTGACGATGCGTAGCTGCGTTAGCGAAGGCAGCTTCGCCAACTGCGCGAGCGCCGCATCGGTCAGTGGCGCATCGCGCAAGATCACGGTATGAATCTGCTGCAAGCGCGAGAGATACACCAGATCGCGATCGCTGCCACGCCACATGCGACCGATCCGCAGACTGCCAGGCTGAAGATACTCCTCGTCGCCGGACGTGGCCTGCGCGCTTGGCCAGGAAGTAACGGCCACAGGTCGAGCTGCAAATCCGCCACCACCGAAAGCTCCACCTCGTCCAAAGGCGAAGGCAAAACCGCCACCGCCGAAACCAAAACCGCCGCCAGGAACGAAAACGACGTCGTCGGCAACAACCTCTTCCAGTCCAATCTCGATGGCGGCGGGATCAACATCCACTGCTTCCTCAGCAGCCTCGTCGTCCGCCACAACCTCTTCTATGACCTCCAGAGCCTCCTCGGCTGCGACGGCTTCGCCCTCTTTGACTTCTCCTAGCGCGCGACCGACGGCTTTGAGCAGGCCAGCAAACAGCGGCTTCTTCGCGGGTTTCTCCTCGAATTCGTCGATGACTTCGACCGGCTCTGCTACACCTGGCGCGACGCCGCCAAAGAATCCGCCCATGCCCGCTGGGAAGGGAGCCGCCGGTACGAGTCCACCCGCAGGCGCCGCCTGCAACATTTGTTGATCAGGCACGTCGGCGATTTCGGCACCGAGTTGCTCAAGCTGCGCGGCTGCAAAGTGATGCCGAAAGACGGGCCATTGGCGTAGCAGTTTGGCAGCGATGGCCGCTTCGCTCGCTTGCGACGAACGACTGTACTTCACCAAGGCCGACTTGATCGCCGCTTCGTCAGCTAGATCAACCGTCGCGCAGACAATCTGCAGCGTCTCGGTGGCTCGCCATGAAAGCTCCGGATCGGGCGACTGAGCCGCAGTTAGCAGGGCCGGCAGCGAATGGCCCCCTGCCCTGGCGAGTTCGGCAATGGCCTGATCGCGAAGTTGATGCTGGTCGCTGGGCAAATTCTTGACCAGCGTTTGCGGCAAAACGACCGCCGGCTCATTGGCCGGGGAAATGGTCACCGCAGAGAACAACAGAGCCGCAGCCAACCAACCATGATGATACGTCACGCCACCGTTCCTTGCCTGTCAGTAAGCCACCCCTCTGAGCTACCAACCATCGTACGATCGGGCCACAGGGAATGTCAAACTTGGACGATAAACCGATCGCGAAACTGCGAATTGAATCCACGCCAAGAGGTTTGCCGATTGCAAACCTCCTGGCCTTCCCGGCTTCGCTGGATTAGCCGAGCGAAACGGTAACCGTTTTGTTCTCGGTGTAGGCTCGCAGGCCTTCTTCACCCAGTTCGCGGCCAATGCCCGACATTTTGAAGCCGCCGAAGGGAGCCGCGGCATCAAAAACGTCGTAGCAGTTGACCCACACGGTTCCTGCACGAATCTTGGC
>JAEZGD010000715.1 GCA_023417165.1 Planctomycetota bacterium | reverse complement strand
GCCGCGACCGTGCGCGAGATCTGTAGCGCCGCCGGGGCGAACGTGGCGTCGGTCAACTACTACTTCGGCGACAAGCAAGGTTTGTACATCGAAGCGGTAAAGCACGCGCATGGTTGCCGCTTCAACGATCCGCCGCCGCAGTGGCCGGAAGGGACGCCGCCGGAGCAAAAGCTGCGCGACTTCGTGTTCAACATGCTGACGCATCTGCTCGACCAATCGGGGCCGCCCTGGAATGTGAAGTTGATCATGCGCGAGATGATCGAACCTTCCGAAGCGTGCCGCGCATTGACTGAAGAGAAGATTCGCCCGATGGCCATGGTCTTGATGGGCATCGTGCGCGAACTGCTGCCGGCCGACACACCGCTGCCCAAGCTGCAGATGACAGCGTTCAGCATCATTGGGCAATGTTTGTTTTATCGCACGCAAGAACACATCGCGCGCTACTTGATTGGCGCCGAGGCGTTCAATGCTTTCACGATTCCGCAGTTGACTGATCATATCGTGAGCCTTTCGCTGGCTGCTCTCGAACGTCCTTGCCCTTTGCCGAAGGAGGACGTGCCATGAACTGGATCGCCTGGAAGATGCTGACGGGAGACCGCAGCAAATACTTCGGCATTGTGTTCGGCATTGCGTTCGCCGCGCTGTTGATGGCGCAGCAGTCGTCGATCTTTGTGGGCTTGATGCGTAACACCACCAGCCAGATTCGCGACGTGCAAGGTTTCGATATCTGGGTGATGGACAAGAACGTGCAGTTCATCGACGACCTGAAGCCGATGTCCGACAACGAACTGCAGCGCGTGCGCGGCGTCGAAGGAGTCGATTGGGCGGTGCGATTCTATAAGGGACTCGGCCGCGCGAAGCTGGAGGAAGGCAACTATCAGCAAGTAATCTTGCTGGGGCTCGATGACGCGACCTTCGTCGGCGCGCCGCAAGAGATTACCGCAGGCAAGCTCGCCGATTTGCGCTCGCCAGACGCGGTGATCATGGACCAGGCGGGCTGGAACTATTTGTGGCCCAAACAGCCGTTTACGCCGGGAAAAGTCATTGAAATGAACGATCGCCGGGCGGTGATCGTTGGCTTGTGCAAGTCGTCGCCAACCTTTCAGACGTTTCCCGTAGTTTACGCTCGCTTCAGCCAGGCGGTGCAGTTTGCGCCGCGCGAACGCAAGGTGATGTCGTTTGTGCTGGTGCAATCCAAGCCGGACGTATCGTCGCAAGAAGTCTGCGATCGCATCACCGCCCAGACCGGCTTGCAAGCGCTGCCGCGCGACAAGTTCTTTTGGAAGACAATCGTCTATTACATGGAGCGGACCGGCATTCCAATCAACTTCGGCATCACGGTGGCGCTGGGGTTTGTCGTCGGCGCAGCGATCGCCGGGCAGACGTTTTATCTGTTTACGATCGAGAACCTCAAGCAATTTGGTTCGCTGAAAGCGATGGGCGTCAGCAACCTGCGGCTGGTCGGCATGATCCTGCTGCAAGCGCTGATCGTCTCGCTGCTCGGATATGGATTGGGCGTTGGCGGCGCGGTCTTGTTCGGCATCATGATGGGCCGCGCATCCGAGACGGTACCGCCTGCGTTCTTCATGACGTGGCACATCCTGCTGGGCGTGGGCGCTGCGGTGCTGTTGATCGCCATGTTGGCCAGCTTGATCAGCATTCGACGCGTGCTGGTGTTGGAACCAGCGATTGTGTTCAAGTAACGAATCGCGATGTGAAGAGGCAACATGATCCGCCAACGCGAACCCTTCGATAGCGACTATGTGCAGCAGCACGCGGTGGTGTGCCGTGGCGTCGTCAAGACGTACGGTCGCGGCGAAGCGAAGGTGCAAGCGCTGCGTGGCGTCGACCTGGAGATCCCGACCGGCGAGATGTCGTTGCTGGTCGGTCCCAGCGGTTGCGGCAAGACAACGCTCATTTCGATCATCGCCGGATTGCTCGAACCGACGGCCGGCCAAGTCGAAGTCCTGGGCGTGCGCCTGCACGAGATTGGCGGCAGCCGGCTGGTCCGTTTTCGCGGACAAAACATTGGCTTTGTGTTTCAGCAATACAACTTGCTGCCAGCCTTGACGACGGCCGAGAACGCCGCGGTGCCGCTGATCGTCGCGGGCGTTCCACGCAAGCGTGCGGTCGAAAAAGCCGCAGAAATGCTGTGCGCCGTCGGCCTGAGCGACAAGATCAAATCGCGTCCGGCGGAGCTTTCCGGCGGTCAGCAACAACGTGTCGCGATCGCGCGGGCGCTGGTGCATGAGCCACGGTTGCTCGTGTGTGACGAACCGACCGCGGCCCTTGATGCGCAGTCGGGACAGACCGTGATGGAACTGTTGCGACAAGTCGCGGTGCAGCCCGGCCGAGCGGTGATCATCGTGACGCACGACAGCCGCGTTTATAAGTTTGGCAATCGCATCATTAGCATGACCGACGGCCACATCGACGAGACGCACGTGCAAACGCCTGAGATGGCGGCGGCTCATTAGCGAACACAGGCAAGCGACGTTTACGAACCTTCTCCTTTTCACAGTCCATCGATCCCTGCTCCACTTCTTCCCATGTTCACTCGCATCTTGAATCAAGCCTATAAGTTTGTGTTGCCGTTGTTGGCGCTGTGCGGGTTCTTGGGTGCGCTGTATAGCGTGCTGAGCGCGCAGCAATCGCCGCCGCCTAAGCCACCGTACGCCGCGCCGGCGGAATCGCCATATGAGAAGGTCGTCGCCGGCAGCGGCATCACCGAAGCGCGGACGGAGAATATCGCGATCGGCGCTGCGGTGCCGGGCCTCGTCACGGAAGTGCAGGTTAAAGTCGGCGATGTCGTGAAGCCTGGCCAGCCGTTGTTCAAGATCGACGACCGTGCGCTGACTGCCGATTTGAAGGTGCGCAAAGCAATGCTCGGCGCGATGCAGGCACAGCTTCACAAGCTGCAAAACATGCCGCGCAAGGAAGAGATTGAACCGAGCGAGTATCGCGTCGCCGAGGCGCAAGCGCGGGTGGTCGAAGCCCTCGATCGCTTTCAGCGCGCCGAACGTCTGGTCGGCAAAGGCGCGATCTCGGACGAAGATTATATGAAGGCCAAACAAGAGTACGCGGTCGCCGATAAAGCCCACAAGCAGGCCGAAGCGCAGCACAAACTGCTGCTCGCCGGTGCGTGGGAACAAGACACTGCCATTGCCCAGGCGAACGTCGAACAAGAGCGGGCGCAGCTCGAAAAGATCGAGACCGAACTGGGACGGTTGGAAGTTCGCGCGCCGAGCACGATGGATGTCGCCGACTTTAAAGTGCTGCAAGTCAACGTCCGCCCCGGCGAGTATGTGGGCGCGCCGCCGAGCCAGGCGTTGATCGTGCTGGGTGACATCGATCGCTTGCACGTGCGGGTCGATATCGATGAGCATGATATCCCTCGCTTTCGCGCCGACGCCAAGGCGGTGGCCAAGCTGCGTGGCAATCCGAAGATCGAGTTTCCGCTCACGTTCGTGCGCGTCGATCCGTACGTGATCCCCAAGCGTTCGCTGACCGGCGACAATACCGAACGCGTCGACACGCGCGTGCTGCAAGTGATCTATGCACTACAGCCCGCGGAACACGCCGTCTATGTCGGGCAGCAGATGGACGTCTTCATTGAATCGCCGTGACGCGAAGCCCTACTTCGCTTTCGCAGCGTTCATCAGTTGCTGCTGCAAATGCTCGATAGCTTTGCGCAGTTGCGGATCATCGAAGGGAGGCTCTTCTTTGTCCTTCTCGTCTTTGACCTCTTCGTCCTTATTCGCTCCTGATTTTTTCTCCGGAGTGGTGGCGGGCTTGTCGTCATAAGGGCGGAAAAGATCGCGTTTTTCGCGGGCTTCGAGCACTTTGCGCAGCTCGTCGTCGGTCAACTTCACTTCAAAGCCTGGCGAAGGCGAGACGCCCCACATCTCGTTTTCTTGCGCGTCTTTTTTGCGATGAATGTTGACGCCGCTGGGACGCCAATAGCTGGAAGTGGTCAGCCGCAGCCCACTCTTGCCGCCATCCAGTTCGATCACATTCTGCACGGTGCCTTTGCCCCACGTACGTTGGCCGATGATGGTGGCGCGCTGATGATCTTGCAGCGCCGCGGCGACGATCTCGCTCGCGCTGGCCGAATACTGATTGATCAGCACCACGACCGGAACGTTCGCGGGAACGAGCGTCCCTGGAGTGGCTTCATAGATCGCTTCAGCCGCGCCGCCACGGCCGCGCGTGCTGACAATCACGCCGCTGTCGAGAAACATGTCGCAGATCTCCACAGCCGTCATTAGCATGCCGCCCGGGTTGCCTCGAAGGTCCAGAATGATCGCCTGAAAGTCGCCGAAGGTGCCATCCTTGTTGGTCAGCGCTGTGCGAACTTCGTCCGCTGTTTTGGCGCCGAAGCTTTCGAGTCGCAAGTAAGCGATGCGCGGATCCTCTTGCAGATGAAAGTCCCACACGGCGCCATCTTGCCGCTGATCGCCAAGGACCGATTCGGTTTGAATGATCCTGCGCGTCAGCGTCAAGTCGCTGACTTCGTCTTCGCCGCGATGCTTGATGCCGACCGTGACTTGCGTGTTGGGATCGCCTTTCATCAGCTTCACCGCTTCGCGCAGTTCCAACCCTTCGGTGTCCTTGCCGTTGATGCTCATGATGGTGTCGCCGCTGCGAATGCCGGCCTCGTACGCAGGCGTGCCAAACAACGGGCTCATCACGGTCAGGCGTTTGGTTTCGGGATTGACCTCGACCAGGACACCGATGCCGCCGAACTGCTGGTCGATGCCTTCTGAGAACGGCTTGTATTCTTCCGCCGGCATGTAACCAGAATACGGATCGAGGCCGCTGATCATGCCGCTCATGGCGTGATCGAATAGTTCGCGCCGCTCGACCGGTTCGAGATAGTTGCTCTCGACGACGCTCATCACTTCGGTAATCAGCGACGAATAGCGATTGCGCGTCGCCTGGTTGTAGCAGACCAGCGAAGTCACCATTGCAATCGCAATCAGCATCAAGTTACGCAGCGGCATGATCAGTTCCTTGAGATGGTTTCATCATACCGTTTGGGGAGTGAGTAGTGGGCAGTGGCGAGTGGTGAGAACGACTGCCAGCACTTGTCTTCCTGTCCCCTCGTCCCTATCCTCTTGCTA
>JAEZGD010000674.1 GCA_023417165.1 Planctomycetota bacterium | reverse complement strand
CGCGATGGCCGCGTCTTATTTGCCATCCCGTGGCACGATCATGTGGTGGTCGGCACGACCGATACGCCGATCGAGTCGCCTCTGCTGGAGCCGACACCACAGGAACAAGAGATTGAGTTCATTCTGGAAACGCTGCGCGATTACCTGGCACACCCGCCGACGCGCAGCGACGTTCTCAGCGTCTTTACCGGCATTCGCCCGCTGGTTCGCCCGCGGCAAAGCGGCAAGAAGACGTCGAGCGTCTCGCGCGACCATTTGATCCAGGTTGACAGCACGCGACTCATCACCATCACAGGCGGCAAGTGGACGACGTATCGCCAAATGGCCGAAGACGCCGTCGATCGCGCCGCGCAGCTCGGCAAGCTGCCCGACGTCGATTGCAACACGCATCATCTGCATTTACACGGTTATCAAGAGACGCCGAACCGCGACGATCCACTGGCGGTCTACGGTTCCGACGCTGCGCTGATCCGCGCGCTAGCCGAGGAAGCTCCCCAGCTGGCGGAACGCCTCCACCCTGCCCTGCCGAACATCGCAGCCGAAGTCGTCTGGGCGGCGCGCTACGAAATGGCGCGCAGCGTCGAAGACGTGCTCGCGCGCCGCATGCGAATTCTGTTCCTTAACGCGCGCGCTGCGCAAGAGTGCGCTCCTGCCGTGGCAGCCTTACTGGCCGAGGAGCTTGGCCGGGACGAAGCCTGGATTGCTGCACAAATCGCCAGTTTTGCCGCGCTCGTGCCAAGCTTCACCATTCACTGATGCAATCTTTCGCCTTGCTCGCTTGCATCGGCGACATTTGTCCGTATCCTTACGCATAGACACGGCGGTTGCTTTTCTGCTTAGGCATTACGTATGCGACGCTTGCGACGAGCGCTAGGATTTGGAATCGTCGGTATCTCGACTGCCGGGATCTTGCTGTGCGCTCTGATCGGCATTGGCCTGGGCGCGGGCAGCTTTACCTTTATCTATGGCCAGGGGTTCTCGTACCTCAGCAACGATCCGCGCGCGTGCAACAATTGCCACATTATGCGCGACCACTACGATGGCTGGCAAAAGTCGAGCCATCATGCGCACGCCACCTGCAACGATTGCCATACGCCGCACGCGTTTATTCCGAAGTATTTATCCAAAGCCGAGAACGGCATTTGGCATTCCAAGGGATTTACGCTGCAAGATTTTCACGAACCGATTCAAATTCGCGCGCATAACGCCGAGACATTGCATCACAACTGTATTGATTGCCACAAAGATTTTGTGCACGACATCGTCGGCCACGAACAGGCCGGAGGTCAGTGGAAGTGCACGCACTGCCATCCGCATGTCGGCCATGGCCCCGCGAGGTAATGCATCATGACGGAAACGCCACGTCGCGCGTCCTGGGTTTCGTTTGTCTATGTGGCCACCGTGCTGCTCGTCGCCGCGGCGACGGCCGGCATTATGTACCTGTGGCAGAACATCAACGATCGACGAGAAGAAGCCAAGCTCCACGTCTTTGAAGTGGTCGATATCACCGAAGACACGATCGATCCGGCCGAATGGGGCAAGAACTATCCTCGCCAGTACGATAGCTACAAGCGCACCGTAGATACCGAACGCACACGCTATGGCGGCAGCGAAGCGTTTCAAAAGCTCGATGTCGACGAAGAGTGGCGCACCTTCTGGGCGGGCTACGCATTCAGTGTCGACTTCCGCGAAGAGCGCGGCCACGCTTACATGCTGGTCGATCAAGAAGAGACGGAGCGCGTCAAGCAATTCAAACAGCCGGGCGCTTGCTTGCACTGCCACGCGTCGATCATTCCGGCCTACCGCTTTGAAGGCCGCAAGGCAGGCATTCCCGACGACCAGCCCGCGGCACAAATCCAAAAGGGATTTGAGATGGTTTGCGGCATGCCCTATGCCGATGCGCACGATTTGACCGACGACAAAGGCAACAAGCTGATCAATCATCCGGTAGCGTGCATCGATTGCCACGAGCCGAAAACGCTGCAACTGCGTGTCACTCGGCCAGGCTTTCTCAATGGCATCGCCGCCTTTGCCAAATCCGACCAGCCCGCGCCGCACTTGCCCAGCGTCGAGCGTTGGCGCAAAGGCGACCGCAAGACCGACTTCGATCCGAATAAGGAAGCGTCGCGGCAAGAGATGCGTTCGCTTGTCTGCGGCCAATGCCATGTCGAATATTACTTCAAAGGTGAGCAAAAGGTCGTTACCTATCCGTGGTTCAAAGGCCTAAAAGTCGAACAGATCGAATCCTATTACGACGAAGAAGGCTTCAGCGACTGGAAGCACAAAATCACCGAAGCGCCGATGCTGAAGGCGCAGCATCCCGAGTTTGAAATGTGGAGCCAAGGCATTCACGCGCGCAGCGGCGTCTCGTGCGCCGATTGCCACATGCCCTACAAGCGCGAAGGCGCCATCAAAGTCAGCGACCACCACGTGCGTTCGCCGCTGCTGAACATTTCGCGCGCTTGCCAGACCTGCCATCGCTATGGCGAAGAGGAAATCCTCGCCAGGGCGACGGGCATTCAAGATCGCACGCGCAAACTAATGGATCGCGCCGAAGAAGCGAACCTCGCGCTGATTGAAGAAATTCAGACAGCGATGAAAAAGGAAGGGGTCTCGCCAGGTCAACTCGATGCCGCGCGCCAGTTGCATCGGGCCGCGCAGTTCCGACTCGACTTCGTCAGCGCCGAGAACAGCATGGGCTTCCACGCTGCACAGGAATCCGCCCGCATCTTGGGCGAAGCGATTGACCTTGCTCGCCAAGGCCAGATCGAAGCGATCAAGGTGCAGACGGGCTATCAACCGGCGACGCCTGAGACCGAGAAGAAGCCTTTGGAGAGCGACACCAAGCCGGCGACTGAAACGGACCAACTGCAAGACGCACCGGCCGCAACTCCGGCCGATGACAAACCTGCTGAGGCGCAGCCCTAGTTAGCCATTCAAGACTCCTGCCCAAAAGAGAAACCTCCAAACGAGGACGCCTGCGCCAAGGAACAGACCGAGCGCGCCCAGCCCTAGTCCCACGATTGCGTTGCGCTGTCGTGGTTCGTACTTGAGCGTCACTGCCGATGTGATCGTGCCTGCCATCGACAGTCCCCCGTTGATCAGCATGCCAACGACACCGACCAGGACGCGCGACAGATAGTTCTCAAAATTACTGAGCCCAATGAACATGTTCTCCAGGCCGTCCTTGGAATAGGCCTGGTAAGGGTTTTTGAAAATCATCGCGAGCATGATCACCCAGCCGGCGAGCGCGATGGCTGAAAGGATCATTCCGGATATCGCTACGCCATTGGGGGGCGATACTGGAACTTTCTTGGGTCCGCACGACATGGCTGGAGGCTCCCGCTGTGGGCATTGTTCTGTCGGCTGCTTGATTGGCCTAGCCCCTTGAGCCCCACCGCTCAGA
>JAEZGD010000578.1 GCA_023417165.1 Planctomycetota bacterium | reverse complement strand
TCTTAGGGGTTCGCAGAAGACAATTCAACCAAACGCCCGCGTGCCGCTCACCCTCGGTTTCGCGGGCGTGTGTCGTTTATTAGGTCGCTTGCTTGATGGGCTTCAGCCACGGCGGCAGATTCGCTCGCCAGGCATCGTGCCAGGGGCGTTGCAGAGCCACGTCCGCATCGCGATCGGCGATGAGCTGCGCCTTTTGCTCCGCAGTCGCTGCCGCGAACAGATCATGCTCGCGGGCGATCGTCGCTTTCTCCTGACGCCCTGCCGCCACCACGTCGAGCCAATAAAAGGTCCGATCGCCCGTCGCCAGTCGCGCGAAGACGCGTCCCTCGAACCAAGCTGCGCAGTCGTTGAGCAGCGGCGCGCAAGTCTGACCTACGCGCACATCGACGCCAGCGAACTTATCGCGCGCTCGTCCGCTGCCCAGGGCAAAGTTCAGCGCCAGATGCATCTGATCGGGCCGAAGCAGATGCAGCCCCACGACTTGGCTATGGTCGACCAGTTCGGCGGTAAAGTGGTTCGGCGCCAGGCCCGCTAGCAGGACCGGCCGCTCGCGATCGATCGAAGCGCTCGAAACCCACGTAGCCACCAGCCCGCCCCGCTGTGAGCCCGCTGCCGTCGTTACAACCCACAATTCCCGGTCCACGACCTTCAACGCTTGTTCGATTGCGTCGTTCAACTTGTTGCCTTTCGCAGAAGCCATCGCTCGCCCCCCAGCCATCGGGGATCGCCAAACCTCCCGATTCTATCGGCAACACTTTGCCGCCAGCCAGCGTATCAGTGGTGGAGCCGGGCGTCGGCCCGGACTATCATACTCTTTTACCCACTTTCCCTCCTCTCCCTCTGCGAAGGCTTGATATGCAGCACCAACTGTCACGCCGCCACTTTCTGGCTGCTTCGGCCGCCGGCTCACTGGCTTTAACCGCCGGCACTAGCTGGGCCGCCGACAAGAAAGATCCCCCCTTCAAGATTTCGCTTGCTGAATGGTCGCTGCACAAGGCGCTCTTTGGCAAGCAGATCGACCACCTCGATTTCGCCAAAGTCGCTAAGGAAGAATTGGGCATCGACGGCGTCGAGTACGTCAATCAGTTCTTCAAGGACAAGGCCAACGACGAGAAGTACCTGGGCGAAATGAAGAAGCGGGCCGCCGACCTGGGCGTGACCAGTCTGCTGATCATGATCGATGGCGAAGGCGCGCTCGGCGATGCGGACGAAGCCAAACGCACCAAAGCGGTCGAGAACCACTATAAGTGGCTCGATGCGGCCAAGTTCCTGGGCTGCCATTCGATCCGCGTCAACGCACAGACCGACAACAACAAGTACGAAGACGGCATGAAGTGGGCTGCCGATGGCCTGCGCCGCCTCAGCGAGCGCGCTGCCAAGGACAAGCTCAACGTCATCGTCGAAAACCACGGTGGCCTGTCGAGCAATGGCAAGTGGCTGGCTGCGACGATCAAGTCGGTCGGCCTTGATAACTGCGGCACGCTGCCTGACTTCGGCAACTTCCACAGTTACGACCGCTACCAAGGCGTCGAAGAGACCATGCCGTACGCCAAGGCAGTCTCGGCCAAGAGCCACGACTTCGACGAACAAGGCAACGAAACCAAGACCGACTACATCAAGATGATGAAGATCGTGCTGAAGCACGGTTATCACGGCTATGTCGGTATCGAATACGAAGGCAGCAAGCTCGGCGAGAAGGAAGGCATCATCGCCACCCGCAAGCTGCTCGAAAAGTGCCAGCGCGAACTCGCCTAAGACGAACCGCTGATCAGAAATATCAAGGGCCGCGACCTCTCAAAGATGCGTGGTCGCGGCCCTGTTTTTTAGCCGAAATCGTGGCTATTTCTTCTCGCCCAGGCAATACAGCCATTCCTGGCGCTGGCCGTCTTTCGTATCGATCACACGCATGTAGATGTGATTGCCGCAGATCGATGGCGTGGCGAACGCTTCGTCGCCGAGTTGGTTCTCGCCGACCATCTCGAACTTATCGGGGCTCGCGCGAAAGATCGTGGTCTTGCCTTTCTCGCTCGTGGCGAACAGCAAATCGTTGACCTGCACCAGCGACGCGGTAAAGTCGCCGCCGACGCGTTGCTTCCACTGCTCTTTGCCGGTCGCACTGTCCCAGCACATGGCGATGCCGCCGTCCTGAATCGCGTACAAGTGGCCATCGTGCACGATCATCGAAGGAACATACACCCGCGCGCCGTTTTCCCAAGCCGTTTCTCCGGAACCATCGGCCTTGATTGCCTGCACGTGATTGCGTGGATAACCGCCGCTGACAAAGATCCGCTCACCATCCGAGACGATGGTGGTCACGCATTCGGTCGTGGCCCCTTCCACTTCCCACAGCTTTTCGCCCGATCGCGGATCATAGCTCGTGACCAGGTCGCAGCCTTGCATCACTAGCTGATCTTTGCCATCCAAACGGTACACCAGGGCCGACGCATAGTTGGCTTTTTCGGGGCGGTCTTGCTTCCAAGCGATTTCGCCATCGGTGCGGCGCAGGGCCGCCACCACACCGCCACCAGGGCTATCGGTCGTGACATACAGCAAATCGCCAAACAGCATCGGCGACGAACCAAAGCCTTGATGCGTCTTGAAGTCCGAAACCTTCGTCTGCCACAGTTGCTTGCCGTGCAGATCCAGAGCCGTCGTGAAGATGGCGTTATCGTTCAGGAAGTTGATGAACAGCCGCTCGCCATCACAGGTGACCGACGCGGAGGCTTGCGACGATTTGTTGTGCCCCTTCGTTTCGAGCTTCCCGGTATGCACAACTGTGGTCCAAAGCGCTTTGCCGGTCGCGCGATCGTAGCAGATCACCGATTGTCGCCCGGCGTCTTCTTCGGCCGTGGCCAGATAGACGCACGAACCGACGACGGTCGGCGACGCATGCCCCCGCCCTGGCACCGGCGCTTTCCAGACAACATTTTCCGTATCGCTCCACTTCAGCGGCGGCTGTTGCCCCGCCG
>JAEZGD010000574.1 GCA_023417165.1 Planctomycetota bacterium | reverse complement strand
TGCTTCGAGCGTGCCATGCACAGCCCAAAACAAGACGGCGTCGAAGCCAGTCTGATGAGCAAGCGTCAAACGCTTACTTGCCAGCGGGCGGGGCCAGGTCCTTCAGCGCCTTGAGCGGACGCACGCGGACCGAGTTGCTGGCCGGCTTCGCCTTGAAAGTCTTCATTTCGCCGGTGAAGGGATCTTTGCCTTGGCGTTCTTTGGTGGCCGGCTTCTTCTTGAGCATGATCTTGCACAGACCAGGAACTTGGAAGATGCCCGGGCCCTTCTTGGAGAGCGCGCGTCCGATCTCGGCAGTCAGCGCTTCGAACACAGCGGCGACTTCCTTCTTGGAAACACCAGTGGTTTCCGAGATTGAGGAGAACACTTCGCTCTTCGTCGGCGCCTTGGCCTTGGGCGCACTCTTGGCAGCGGCTTTCGCCATAAGGGATTACCCTCCTTGCGGGTAAAACGGTGTGGGGAGAAGTTACGTCCGTCCGCTTGGGTCGGATCAAGTCACGGTCTTCCGAAACCGCGGACGGGAGTGATTAAATCGTTTGCACAGGGATTTGCAACCCTGAAATACTGCTTAATGCCCGAAAAATCGCGAAAAATCGCCACTTCTTACCGGACTGCGTGTGTTGTGAGATCGGAAGGAACTTCCTAGGACTTGAGATTTTCGCCTGGCGCTTCCGCTTCTGCGGACATTAACACCTCCTCAGCATTGTCCACAGATTACTTCAAAACCCACCGACGAAGTGCCGCACACATGCCAAGACAGTGCGCTTCGTCAGAGGTCCGTCAGTCCGCGTGCAGAGCCGCAATTCCTGCAGGAACCGCTAAACCTGGGCCAGTCTGCAGATTGCCCGCCTCCCCCACAATCAATAAGATAGGATTTACACACGACTTAGGCGCAGCGTGCGCGACCTTACTCGACTCTATCTGGACGCACCGCACATGGAAGCACGAGCCAGCCGGCGCACGGCGTTAGTTTTGGCTGCGGTTTGTAGTGTCTTTGCGCTCGCGACGCCGCCCCTTGCGGCTCAAAACTTTGGCCGCGGCAGTCTGCCCGCCAGCCAGTTTCTGCCCGCCCATCGCGAATTGCGACAACAACTGCAAGGCGTTCGCGACGCCGTGGCTGAAGAACGCTATGCCGAGGCAGCGGGCGTTCTCGGAGAGTTTTTGCTCGACAAAGATTTCGAGGATTATTTTACCGATGCCTCAGGGCGCGCGTCGCTCAAGGGCGAGGCCCAGAAGCTGCTGTTTAATCTGCCGCGCGAAGGGCGAGAATCGTACGAACTTCAGTTCGGTGCCGAAGCGCGCCGCCTGCTAGAGACTGCATTGGCCGAGCGCGACGACGCGATGCTCGCCGAGACGATGCGTCTGTACTTTCCCACCAAAGCAGGCTGCGAGGCGGCGGTCGTGTGGTCGCGCCGCCAACTGGATGCGGGCCGGCCGCTGGCTGCCGCGATCATTCTCGATCGCGTGCTGAAGACGTCACCCTATGCCACCGAGTACGAACCGGAACTGTCGTTGCTGACGGCCATCGCCTGGCGATTGGGCGGTCAGCCCGAACAGGCTCAGGCAACGCTGCTGGCGTTCAAGACGCGGCATCCTCAAGCCTCGTTCGACCTCGCCGGACAAAAGGTCACGCTCTTTCAAGACGACTCGCAAGCCCTGGCATGGCTCGACAAGGTGCTGGGCGAGCAGCCAGTGGTCGCGCGCCAAGAGGCGTCCCAATGGCTGATGCATCGCGGCACTACCGACCGCAATGCCATCGTGCGCGGCAGCCTGCCTGTCGCTACCCTGCGCTGGCACAAGTCGCTGGGTCAGAACGAAGCGGATGACGACCTCCTCAATCGAAAGGCTAAGCTCTTTCAGTCCGATCAGATCGCGGCGATACCCACCATGTCGCCCTTGGTAATTAACAACACCGTGCTAATGCGCACGCCCGAGCGACTGATGGCGATCGATCTGGCGAGCGGCAAGTTCATCTGGCGGTATCCCTTCAACGATCCGCTCGAAAGCGAATCGATCGGTGATGCCCTCAGCCGCATGCCTACCGCAGCGACGCATCGCGAGCGAGAACTCATGCAGCGTGTCTGGGAAGATCGCGCCTATGGCCAGTTGGCCAGCGATGGCGAGCTGGTCTTCTTACTGAGCGATCTTGGCTACTCAGGCATGAACCATTTGCCCACGCTCATTCGCCGCGGCGGCCAAGGCGTGCCGAATCCTAATCAACCAGGCTCGCAAAACAAGCTCGTCGCCCTGAGTCTGGCGCACCAAGGAAAAGCCCGCTGGATGGTTGGTGGCGAAACGGGCGAGGCGGAAGAGAAACTCGCAGGCGCGTTCTTCCTGGGCGTTCCCCTGGTTCATGATGGCAGCCTTTATGCCATCATCGAACTCAATAGTGAACTGCGTTTGGTGGTGCTCGATCCGACGACCGGCAAGTTGCATTGGTCGCAGCAACTCGCGCACGTCGAAGCCGGAGCGGTGCCAGCCATCATTAGCGACAGCACGCGGCGTTTAGCAGGCGCCACTCCTTCGCTGGCGAGCGGTGTTTTGATTTGCCCCACCGTCGCCAACACGGTGGTGGCCGTCGACCTGGCCGAACGTAAATTGCTGTGGGGCTATCAATACGAACCGCTGCCGATCCGGGGCTGGGGGCCCTTTGTGCAACCGCCACGCCCGATTGGCAGCTTCTGGCTCGATTCCACCGCCACCATCGCCGACGGCAAGGTGCTGCTGACGCCAAGCGACTCTGAACATCTCATCTGCCTGGATCTGATTACCGGCAGAGAAGCGTGGAAGCCACTGCGCCGAGCCGATGCGCTGGCCGATATGCTTTACGTGGCCACCGTGCAGGATGGCAAGATTGTCTTGGTGGGTCGCAATCGCATTACGGCGATCAATCTGGCCGATGGCCGCCCGGCGTGGAACACTGCCATCGAACTGAACACTGGTGAAATGCCGAGCGGGCGCGGCTTTGCAGGCGATGGCTATTACTATTTGCCCACCACGCATGCCCAACTGCTGAAGATTGATCTGGCCAAAGGTCGCATTGCCCAGCGTGCGACCAGCCCGCGCGTGCTTGGCAATCTTGTCGCCTTTAAAGATCAGCTTGTCTCGCAGAATCACGACGGCGTCACGTCGTTCTATCAAAGCGAGGCGTTGCGTCTGCTGGTGGCTAATCGCTTGCAGACCAATCCCGAAGATCCCACGGCACTAGCACAGCGTGCTCAACTGGAACTGTACGACGACCAGCCCGCCGCCGCACTCGCCACGTTGCGCAAAGCCTATCAGCTGGATCGCACCAATGACGACACCCGCGCGCTATTAGTACAAACGCTGCTGGACGCGCTCAAACGCGATTTCGCCTCCTATCAGGCGTTGGCGGCCGAGATTGAACCGCTACTCGATCAACCGCAACAGCGCCGCGAGTTCCTGCGATTGAAGGCGCAAGGTCTGCAACACGCGGGGGACATTGTCGCCGCGTTCACCACCTATGCCACGCTGGCTGGTCATGAGATCAGCGAGCGTCCCGATTCTTCGGCGACGCCCAATCTAGAATCCATCGAATCGCAATTGCGCGTACGATTCGACCGCTGGATGCAAGCGCGCATGCAAGAACTGTATCTCGCTCATGACGCCGAACGACCGCAAATGGAGCAGGCGTTGGATACCGTCTTGAAGACGTTGCCGCCAACGCTGACGACGGAGCAACAGCTTCGCGTCTTGAACTACTTTGGTTGGCATACCCGTTCGGATCGCGCCCGTTTAATTCTGGCCAGCGCGCGACTGGATGCCGGCGAGTTGTTGGAGGCGGAAGTCCTGCTCACCAAGTTCAGCAATGAGCTCGAAGGCGAAACTGCCGGCCAGGCCGCCGCGCTCCTGGCCGCGATCTATGAAAAAGCAGGGCGGACCGAACTAGCCGCCAAGTACTATGCGCGACTGGGCGAGCATTTCGCCGACGTACCGGTGCGCGGCAAAGAAACAGGGCGTGAAGTCTATGCCGCTGCGTTTGAAAAATCCGCTTTGAAAAAGCCATTGACCGCTTCGGACCAATGGCCTGGCGGAGAGGTGCAAATGCGCGAAGGGGGCGATGTCGTCGCCGGCAGCGGCTTTGCTACAGCACAGCGACCGCATTCCATGGCGATTCAACATGCGATCGGCGCGCTCGATGACGGTTCGGCTCTACTCCTGTCAGGCCAACGCATCGCACTGCGAGACCGCCTCGGAAAGGAGTGGAACGAAGTCATGTTAAGCCGGCCCGAATCGCGCGCTTTGCGCAATACCTGGCCGGCTACGACGCATGGACATCTCTTCGGACACTTGGCGTTGGTCTCGGTGGGACAAGACGTCTGGGCGATGGATTTGCTACAGCGGCAAGATTCGGTAGACGCGATGCGTTGGCGGCAAGATCTGTTGCCGGCGACGGCCGATGGCGTGGCTGTGGCGCGCATGGTGCGCTCGCAAACCGTGGCGTTTCCCTGGGCCTTGCCGCGCAACATCGCGACGACTCAGCCCGACATTCAAGTCGGAGGAGTTGCGTCGCTTAGCGAGCGTGCTGTCTGCTTGATGCGTTGGCGCGATGTCGTCTGTATTGATCCGCTGACAGGCGAAACGCTGTGGGAGCGTTCGCAGTTGCCTCCCGGTTCAGAACTCTTTGGCGATGACGAATTGTTGTTCGTCGTCCCGCCGCGTAGCGCAGAGGCCATTGTGCTGAGCGTGGCGGACGGTCGCGAGATTGGCAAACGCAAGGTCGAGTCGATCGACAATCGCTGGGCTACTTATGGACGACATGTCCTGTCTTGTCGTCAAGAAGGCTCCGAATTTGTCGCCAGGCTGTTCGATGCCGAAAGCCAGCAGACGTTGTGGGAAGCGAAGTTTCCGTTTGGCACCCGCGGCACGCTGATTGGTCGCGATGAGATGGCGATGATGCAGCTCGATGGCACCCTGACCCTAGTGTCGCTTGTCGATGGCCGGGTCAAACTGACAACCCAGCTAGAGCCCGAGCCCAAGCTGATGAACATTCATGTGCTGCGCAGCAGCTCGCAGTACCTGGTGCAGATGGAAACCATCATCAACAGCAAAGACTCGCTGCCCAATATGAATGTGCAAGCGGTTCCCAGTGGAGAAGCTTCGCGTTCAGTTACAGGTCGTTTGTATGCTCTCGATCGCCACACACTCAAGCCCGCATGGCCGGCGCCGGCCTACATCAGCCAACATGGCTGGCCGCTCGACCAGGCGCCGGATCTGCCACTAGTAATGTTTCTGCGACGGTTGTCGCCTAGCAGCACAAACGGCACGTCGCAGGCGCGCACCGGAGTGCTCGTGCTGGATCGACGGGATGGGCGAATGGTTCTGGAGCGCGATAACATTCGCATCGAGTCCGCCAACGCCTATGAGTTCGCCGGCTCAATCTCCGACAAGGAAGTGACGTTAACGGTTTCGACGGGCCGCGGGTCGGCCAGCGGCAAGACGTTTTCATTCCGCTTTACCGATGAGCCAACGCCTCCGGCCCCGCCAGCCGCGACCGGCGCATTGTCGAGCCTCAACGGCAGCGCATCCAGCGGCGGCGTATGGCGCGCCATTGGTCGCGTGCTCGGTGATGCGAACGGCGACTCATCCAAGCCCGCTTCACCGCAGTTACCGCGGCTCGAAAACTTCCCGGTTCCTTTTCCGCCAGGTTTTCCCCCTGGCGTACCGGGACTTCCGCGCTAACCCGTATCCCAGGCGTGCCACCACCTCTTGAGAGGGGGCTTCGTCTTGGCCAAAATTGGCGGGTTCTTGCAATTCGGTTCGCATCAGCGAGGGAA
>JAEZGD010000462.1 GCA_023417165.1 Planctomycetota bacterium | reverse complement strand
GGCCTGACGATTACGCCTGGCGAGCCGCGCGCGGCCGCGATCGATACCTATAACGATCACCGCATGGCCATGAGCCTGGCGCTGGCTGGTCTGCGTATTCCTGGCGTAGTGATTAACAATCCGAAGTGCACCGAAAAGACTTATCCGCACTTCTTTGCCGACCTAGAGCGCGTCACAGCGTAGGTTGTGCGGCGGTGCCGCCCTCTTGCGATGGCGAGTTGCTGTGGCGCTGCGGCAGCGGCTTGCCATCCACCCGGCGCGGGCCGTCGTCGACGAGTTTCATGGGGCGTTGCTTGATGGGATCTTCCTTCGCCTGGCAGGCACAAAACAGGCTAGTGACTGCGCCGCTGGTTCGTTCCCGATGATGGCACACAGGGCATTCCCACACGCGGCGGAAATCGTACTTCAGTCGTTCATAAGGTCCGCGCATCTCACTCTCCGCTGCTTTCGTAGAACGTTTGTTCGGATCATCGGGTTGCGTCTTGCGCGCGGCCGCCGCGGCGACTTTGCGCGAGGTATCAACGCCATAGGTTTCAAACTGCACGCGCGGCACGTTGAGCATCTCGGCCAGTTTCGCTGCGATCGGTCCGAGTTCCACCGTCGCTTCGCCGGGATGATACAGAATAAGCGTCTGGCAGTCGAACGTCAGTTCGCAGTCCAGTAGCGCAAGGTTTGGCAACAGCGTTGCCAAGCTAGTGATGGCAACGCTGCGCAGCGATTCAATCGCCGAATCAGGCGCCAAATCTTGAGGGCTGGCAAGCCGCAACAATTCACCGGCCGGCGGGCGAGTGTCGGCCGCCTCGTAATCGTCGGCGCTGACCAGCACTTCGCCCAGTTCTTCGCCGCGATCGGTAGCAATCACGACCATGGCGCCTCGCCGTGCATCGATCAGTCGCACCGCGCCAAACCGTCCCACATAGCCGGGCACACCATAGCGCACCAAGTAGCGATAGATACGCTCATCGCGCGCCGCTGGTGATTGCAGGTCGACTTGGATTTCGTTGTCGACGACGCGCAACGGTAGAAACGTCAGGCAATGGGTTGGCTGCTCGGTGCACGCCCCAGTGGCCAGGTCGAAACTCAGGCCGTGCCAGGGACAGGTCAGTTGGTTGCCGACGAGCGGGCCTGCTCCGACCGGTCCGCCGCGGTGCGGGCAACGATTGTCAATCGCCAGAAAACCATCGCCCCGGCGAAGGATCGCTACGCGCCGCCCCCCGGCGTCACAGAGCTTGCGCTCGTGCACCTTAAAGTCGTCGAGTTGGGCGAGCGTTTGCCAAGCCAAGGTGGATCCGCCTGCAATGTGTAACAACCGCGCAAGACGCAACTTGCATCGATAGATTCTACACCAGGCGGCTAGATCACATTCGCAGGCATCGTAGAAGTCTTACTGCTCTTCGATGCGATACAAGTGCTTGTCGCCTCGCAGCAGAATGACGCCCTCGAGCACCGCGTATGACGCCAGCGTGCGTTCCGGCAGTTTGTTTTCGGCCAGTTTCTCGAATTTTCGCCCGGCGTCGACGACGTGCGTGGTACCGTTCTCGTCCTGAAAATAAATCCGCCCCGCAGCAAACACCGGCGAGGCCGAATAGTTACCTCCCAAACGCTGTTGCCAAATCTCTTCGCCGGTGTGAGCATCCAAACACGTCGCGACACCGCGATCGCTCACCATATATAGCTCGTCTCCAACCACCAACATCGACGGCGTGTGCGGCGCGGCCTTCTTCGCTTGCCAGGCGATGTGAGTGTCGGTCACATTGCCACGGCCATCGGGGCGAATGGCCAGTGCCACCGGTGAATCGTAACTAGTGCTGCAGTAGATCATGCCATGCGCGAACACAGGGCGAGGAATGACCGAGTACCCATTGTGGTCCACATGCCAAATCTCTTCGCCGCTGGCAGGATCATAAGCACAAACCGATCCCGCGGCAGGAAAGATGACCTGGGTCTTGCCGTCGACTTGAATCGCCAGCGGTGTGCTGAACGAAAACGTCTTGGGCGGGCTGTTCGGGCGAGGTGTGGTCCACTGCACCTTGCCGGTGTTCTTATCGAGAGCGACGACAACCGGATCGCTCGCACCATCGCAACTGAAGATCAACGATTTGCCCACGAGAGCTGGCGAGCCACCATTGCCGTGCACGGGATCGTACGTCAGCGTGTCATTGGTCCACAGTACCTTGCCATCCAAATCCAGGCAGGCCGTCCCCATGTGGCCGAAGTGAACATACAGCCGGGTGCCGTCGACGATCGGCGTCGGACTGGCATGGCTGTTCTTGCTGTGAATCTTCGGAGCCTTGTCGCCTGTCTGACGAATCAGCGGTTGCTGCCAGACTTCTTTGCCCGATTTGAGGTCCAGGCAAATCGCCGACAGCCAATAGTCCCCTTCGGCATCTTTGTCGGGTACCGCGGCGGTCAGATAGATGTGGTTGCCCACGACCACCGGCGACGACCAGCCCTCGCCCGGCATCGGCACCTTCCAGGCGATGTTCTTGGATTCGCTCCACTCCAGCGGCAGCGATTTCACTGCCGAGATGCCGTTGTGCTGCGGCCCGCGAAACTCGGGCCAATCGGCGGCGGCAAAACTGGCCCATGACCACAAACCGACAGCCAGCATCAGGCGACGCGCGAGGAGCATAAAAGGGGAGATCCAAGGCAGGAAGATTGAGCAGGATAGCTCTCAGCCTAGGCAACGCCCGGCGCGCTCGCAACTGCCGAGCATCGCGAGTTGCGTAAAGTGAAGATTTTGCGAGCGACGCGTCCGCCCATCGCC
>JAEZGD010000458.1 GCA_023417165.1 Planctomycetota bacterium | reverse complement strand
CCCAAGTAGTGATGCCGCCGCGTGGGGAATAATCCCAATTGAGCCGAGCGAGTGCTGCTTAAGACCTGTCGCGTTCCACCATTGATGTTGTCATGGCATTCCAGTTTTCGTGTCCGCAGGGGCATTGGCTGCAAGGAGACGAGTCGCAGGCGGGGCAGACGTGCCAATGTCCGGTGTGCGGGCAGCCGTTCATCATTCCGGCCCCTGCCGCGCCGGCCGCGGTCGCCTGGCATCCTGGCATGCCGAACCCCGATCCGCAGCCCAGCGCGCCCCAGACCAGTTCGCCTGTCCAGCAACAACAGCCCGCCGCCGCTCCGCAGCCTCAGCCGCAAAAGCCAGCAGTCGAACAGCCACCGCCGCTATTGCACATTCCGTGTCCAAATGGGCACGAACTAGAAGTCCCGCGCGAAATGCTCGACGAGGACGTGATGTGTCCGCACTGCAAGGCGGAATTTCACTTGCGCGAGCGCGACAGCATCGAATTCAAACGCAAGCGCCAACTGCAAGAAGAGCAGCGGCTCGCCCGCATGAATAGGCTGTGGTTCAATGGCGCAATTGCCATCGCAGTACTCATCGTTCTGTTCTTGCTGGCCCTGATTCTACTCCGCTAAGCAAAAATCGAACGCACCCAACACCACACAGCCGCTCACTTCGGCATGTAATCTGCTTCCTTGCCGACGCTCTGGCCGGTAGATACCATGGTGACAGACGGCGGAGTCGCCCTTATCTTAAATTCTGCCCAGAGTGTGGAGTTTGCCCATGTTTAATGCAGACAAATCGCTTGAAGTCGACAATGCCGTGAGCCAAGCGACGGGCGAAGCCACGGTGCCAGTAACCATGGCCGAAGTGGTGGCACTGGTTGCAGACGATGCCCAGCGCGCCGCCGGCCAATACCTTGACGAAACGGTCGTACCTCACGGTGGCGAGTAATTCGACCATTTTTGATCGCTTGGCGGGGCTCGAGACCGAATATGCCATTCGCTTTCGACCTGCTGACCCGAAACTCCCTCGCCCCAGCAAGTTCTCGCTGTATCGGGCGCTTTGTTTAGCGCTGCGCCGACAAGTGTTGACCGTGCCGGCGCGGCACGACAAAGAAGGTATCTTCACCGCCACCGGTGGCGGCGTTTGGTACGAGGTTGCCTTTCCGTACGACGATGGCGGACTGATCGAAGGCTCAACGCCTGAGTGTCGTGGTCCGCGTCAATTGCTCGCCTATCAACGAGCGCAAGATCACCTGCTTTCGTCAGCTGCGGAAGCGGCCAGCCTCGAAGGCGAATTCTGCCTGCTCAAGAACGATCGCGACGCGCGCGGTAATGTCTATGGCGCGCAAGAGAACTACGAAGCTGAGCTGGCGACTGGCTGGCGCTTGGTCGTATGGCGCGGTGCGTTGCTCGCGCTGTTGCCGCTCGTGCTGCTGACGTGGCTCGGCTTTTTGACGGTGATTCTGGCGACGCTGGCCTACATGGGCATCGCGACGCTGCTTTACCTGCCGCTGGCCGGTTGGGACGAATCGAAGCGGCTGTCGATGTTTCTCTTCGGTCGCGATATGACCGAAGGGCGCGAAACGGGCCAGCCTTGCCCGCGCTGGCTGTGTACGCTGCTGGACCGCATCACGCGCGTCTTTACCGCGCCGCTGGCGGTGGCGCTCTTAGCGATGATTCACTTACTCGCCTTTCGTCGTACGCGCCGCGAGTTGCTGCCGTTCTTGCTCAGCCGCGCGATCTTCACCGGCGCAGGCATGCTCGATGAAAACGGCAAGTTCCAACTCGCCGACAAAGCGCCCGCGATGAACTGCGTCGTGGGGTTTGGCGGATTTGCTTACGACCGACCAATATTCAGCTTTGGGCATTTCTTCAAAGCGATTTTTTACGACGCCTGCTTTTCGCCGCGCGATTACCTCGATCTGTGGCATCAGCGCCAGCGATTGCAGATCGCGCTCGGCGATTCCAATATGGCCGACGTCGCCGAATACCTGCGCATCGGCACGACGATGCTAGTGCTCGATTGCATCGAAGCCGGCGAGTTGCCGCTGCTGCCGCGCGTGAAGCGGCCGATTCGCACGCTGCGCCGCGTTTGCGCCGATGTGTCGCTCTCGGCGACGTTGCCGCTGGCGGGCGGCAGTGCGGTCACCGCTTTGGAACTGCAACGCTTTTACTACGAAGCGTGTCGCCGCTTTCTCGAACGTCGTCCCGAGTCGCCCGCCGAGGCGCGCGATGTGTTGCGACGCTGGGGCGATGTGCTCGAACGACTGGAACACGAACCGCACACGCTGGTCGGCGAGATTGACTGGATCACCAAACGCTTTTTGCTGGAACAAGCGGGCCGCGATGCCAGCTTTCCGAGCCGGAAAAAGATCGACCTGCGGTATCACGAGCTGACCGACGCCGGCTACTTTATGCGGTTGAAGAATGGCGAGCATACGACGCGCTTGCTCGATGACGAGGATATCGAGCGTGCGATGCGCACGCCGCCGCACGATACGCCCGCCACCACGCGCGGGCATTACATACGTGAGTTTGGCGGTGGTGACGATCCGGTCAGCGCCAATTGGAAGTACGTCTATCTCGGCGACGGACCCTCAGCCAAGATCGTGCATATCGCCGACTATGGCCGCCCCGGCGCCCCGCGGCCGAAGTCGCGCCGCACCAAGCGTGGCAACCCCAGCCGCGACTAACCGCACCGGTAGGGTGGAGGTATGCTCCGTCTGCAATCTTTGTAGGATGGAGCCGTGCTCCGTCCTTCTCCGCTGCCGCATCCGATCATCACGGCTGCCGATCATCATGCCTGACCCCAAATACCAAGACGGCGAACCGCTCGACCCGCGCACGCTGACCGCGGCCGACGTCATCGTTAGCCCCGACACGTTTCGCAGCCAACGCATTCCGCCGGGGCAATCGCGGACGCGCAAGTGGCCGGTGCTCGACGCTTCCGGCACGCCTGAACTGCCGCCGATCGAGCAGTGGGAATTGGTCGTCTTTGGTCTGGTCGATCGCGTGCTGAAGTTCAACTGGCAGCAGTTTCAAGAACTGCCGCGTGTGAAGGTGTTTGCCGACTTTCACTGCGTCACGCGTTGGTCGCGACTGAGCAATCTGTGGGAAGGCGTGGCGATCAAGGAAGTGCTGTCGCGCGCCGGCGTGCAAACCGAAGCTCGCTACGTGATCCTGCACGCGTATGACAACGGCTGGACCACGAACCTGCCGCTGGCCGACTTCCAGCAAGACGATGTGTTGCTGGCCGATACGCACGACGGCGAGCCGATCGACGCCGATCATGGCGGCCCGCTGCGTGCGATGGTGCCGCGGTTGTATGCGTGGAAGAGCGCGAAATGGCTACGTGCCATCGAACTTTCCGCCACCGATAAGCCTGGCTTCTGGGAACGTGGCGGCTATCACCTGCTTGGCGATCCCTGGACCGAACAACGCTTCCGCGACGATCCGGATTGGTAGGCGTTTTCAGCCGAGTTTCGCCACCAACCTGTTGACGACGGGCGGCGAGAGGCGATCGGCCCAGACCAGAAACTTGCCGCCGGGCGAGAGAATCACTTCGTGGCGACCGGCGCGAATCGCACGCACCGACGCGCGAGCCACGGCGGCCGACGACATGCCAGGCACCTTCAGCC
>JAEZGD010000441.1 GCA_023417165.1 Planctomycetota bacterium | reverse complement strand
ACTGCGACAAGTGCGGCGCGACGTACACGCCTGCGGATTTGATTGATCCCAAGAGCACGATCACCGGCGCAAAGCCCGAGTTTCGCAGTGCGAAGCACTTGTTCGTGGAACTCGAGCAGTTGCACGGCTTTCTCAACGAATGGACGCAGTCGGGCCAGCATTTGCAGCCGGAAGTCGCGGCCTTTTTGAAGAACAACTTCCTCAGCGATCCGCTGCGCGACTGGGACGTTTCTCGCCCTGGTCCGTACTTCGGTTTCGAGATTCCCGGCCATCCGAACGACTACTGGTATGTCTGGTTCGACGCACCGATTGGTTACATGGCTTCGACCGCGCAGTGGTGTGCTCGTAACGGCGAAAACTTTGACGATTGGTGGAAGAATCCGCAGACCGAGATTCATCACTTCATCGGCAAGGACATCACGTACTTTCACACGCTGTTCTGGCCCGGCATGCTGAAGAGCGCCGGCTTTAACTTGCCAGAGAAAGTGCACATCCACGGCTTTTTGACCGTGGAAGGCGAGAAAATGTCGAAGAGTAAAGGGACGTTCATCAAAGCTGAGACGTACCTGAAGCATCTCGATCCGTCGTGGCTGCGCTATTACTTTGCCTCGAAGCTTGGCCCGCGTTTGGACGACCTCGATCTGAACGTCGTGGAGTTCGAGAACAAGGTCAACTCGGACTTGGTCGGCAAGGTGGTGAACCTAGCGAGCCGCTCGGCAAAGTTCGTCAACAAGGTTGGCTTGTCGGCGCGATATCCCGACGATGGTGGATTGTTTGCCGCTGGCGCGCAAGCTGGCAGCGAGATCGCCGAGGCGTACGAGAACTGCGACTACAACCGTGCGATGCGCACGATCATGGAGCTCGCAGATCGCGCCAACGCCTATGTCGATCAGCAAAAGCCGTGGACGCTGGCCAAAGACCCCGCCAAGGCCCAAGAATTGCAGG
Organism: Planctomycetota bacterium; assembly: GCA_023417165.1. GTDB lineage: Bacteria > Planctomycetota > Planctomycetia > Pirellulales > Pirellulaceae > JAEZGD01. Next base: position 2,915 of record JAEZGD010000441.1, on the reverse strand, counting down.
ATGTTTGCACGGTAGTGCTCAACCTGTTCCGCCAGGTGGTGGTGTACTTATCGCCGGTGTTGCCGGAACTGGCCGAGAAAACACGCAAGCTGCTCGGTGTGCCGCTCGCCCATTGGGACGAGTCGCAGACGCCGCAAACCGGCGCGCCAATCGCCGAGTTCCAACATTTCATGAAACGGATTGATCCGAAGGATATTCAAGCCATGATCGATGAGAGCAAAGAAGAACAGCCGTTAGCCGATCAGCCGCAAGCGGTGCAGACCGACAAGGCTCAAGCGACCGCGACCGCGGCCAGCAACCATCCCGCCGATAGTGGCGAGCCGCTGCTGAACGAACCGCTCGCGCCGGAGTGCACGATCGAGGATTTCCAAAAGATCGATCTGCGCGTGGCGCGCGTCGTGGCGGCTGAGGAAGTGCCCGAGGCCAAGAAGCTGCTGAAGCTGACGCTGAGCCTGGGCGGCGACGACAAGCGAACGGTGTTCGCTGGCATCAAGGCGGCCTATAAGCCTGAGCAGCTAGTGGGCCGATTGGTGGTGATGGTCGCCAACCTGGCGCCGCGGCAGATGAAGTTCGGCCTGTCGGAAGGCATGGTCACCGCTGCGGGTGCTGGCGGGGCGGAAGTGTTTCTGCTTGCCGTGGACGATGGCGCCAAGCCGGGCCATCGCGTGCACTAAGCGAACGAAGCAAGCTGCCGCAACTCTTGCGGCAGCGTCTCGTCGAAGGTGCAGAACCAATACTCGCGCGAGCTCAACAATCGCTCGAGATCAAGCTGTGCGGCGAGCGCTTCTCGCCGCTGCTCAAGTTGCGTTGCGACGGGTTCGAGCTGCTGTCGCAATTGCGCATTCAACCGCGTAATGGCTTGATGGCGCTCGCGCCGCTCGCCCTTGGGAAGTTGCTGCTGCACCCAGGCGAGTTTCTCTTGCGCGAGCGCGGCAATCGCCGGATCGGCGCGCTGCTCGTCCGAGAGGAACGTCTCGGGATGGTAAGGCAGTTCGTGCAGGTCGTGCTCGATGCGTCGCAACTCGGCGGCGGTCGAAGCTGGATTCACCGGCGCGAGCTGCATTGTGGCCGTCACCGTCATGAATTGCGGCGGCGTGATCTGGAAGCACCTGGAGATCAAGGCGTCGGTCAGTTCGTCATACTTCGCGCCACCGATGCCGTGCAAAAACAAATCGCCCAGCACAAGTCGCGCGTACATCGTGGTGATGAGCGCACGCGGCCGGATCTTGATGCCGCCAAAGCGCGCCGAAAGCCAAGCCGCCAGAGTGCCTGGCTCGACGGAACCACCAGGTAGCGGCAAGGTGAAGCGCAACGATTCGCGGTCCGACAGGATCAATTCGTGCTGCTGAAAAGCGGCGAACAATGGACGCCGACGCGGATCGGAATCGCTCCAGATCCAAAACGGAGCCTCCCACCACTCGCCCTCGCGAACAAGTTCTGGCACGGGATGCGAATGGCTGCGGACGTGATTCGCGTGCCGATATTCACGCAGTGCGTCGTTGTAGGTGGTGTGAAAGTCGGGTAGATTTCCCAGCAAATGCAGGGTAAACCGCGCGAAGGCCGGCGCATCGCAGACGCGGCTGAGCGGCAGTTCCAGCGTTCTCAGCCCGTACTCGGCCTCCAAGCAATGCCGCGCAGCAGCCACTACTTGGCCCAAACGCGGCGCGCCGTGGTCGGTATGTAGCAGCGCGACATATTCCCACAAGTGACGAGCCAGCGGACGATCGACGCGCGCGGCAAAGGTGGCCAGCAAGGCGGGATCCAGGATTGCGCGTTCCTCGTAAGGCAGTTCATCGGCGGCGGCATCCAGGGGCACAGTCTCGACGTATTCGCGACTGCGAAGGACGCGCACGGTCGGCGCGACAACCGTATCGTTATCGATGACCAGGTTAATCGTGTTTGCGCCGGCGCGCTCGCCAATGGCCGAGAGCACAAAGTTCTTGAACCACACGCCAGGATGAAAGAGCTCTGGCTGGTGTCCCGACAGCACGATCGGCGCATCCGTTACCGGAGGCCGCACGCCTTCCCAGTAGCTGCGCGAATAGCGATAGGCGTCTGCCAGCAAGGCGTGCCGCGCTTGACCACGCAAGTCGGGAAGCGACATTCCGCCGATCATGACGCGATGGTACTCGCTCCTCGCCAGCGTGACGTTCGAGGCCAGTAGGTCGAGCGCGTCGGCCAACGGTGGAACGATTAGGGATTGTCCGTGTTCACGCGGCGCACGCAGGCGGCGGTACTGGATCGCATGCGCCATAGGTACGAACTATCAAGGCTAAAAAACAAAGGAGCGAAACGAACAATGGCGGCGGCCGACCTGCGCACCCATAACGTTACCGAAAGCGAGGTGGCAGGGCAGCGGGAAGGCAGGCAGCGACAACGCGATTAGCCCAACACTTCGTTCATGGGAGGGCACGCGCCGAAGTGGTGCCCGGCAGCTTCTGCGGCGGCAATGCTGCGATCGATCACCAGGTGATAGTATTCCATGCGCGTGGTGGCGTCGTCGAGCACACCGCCAAAAGATCGCTTTTCGTCGAGATAGATGAGAGGGACAGGGACTTCAATCACGGTGAGCCCGGCGGCCGCGGCTTGCACCCACAGCTGCAGCGGCATGGCATAGCCGGCTTCGTCAATGTGAAGGTGCTTCAGCGCCGCGACGCGATAGGCCTTAAAGCCGCAGAAGGCATCGGTCAGGTTATAGCCTAGGCGGCGATTTAACTCGGCCGTCACACGCTGATTAACCCAGCGCCGCTGCGCTGGCGGTTCGCTGTCGCCTGGGTACTGCTTCAGATAGCGGCTGCCGGAAACGATATCGACACCTTGGCAGGCGCTGACGAAACGAGGAATCCGCTGTGGCTCGTGCTGGCCATCGCAGTCAATGGTCACGACGATGTCGTAATTCTCGCGCTGAGCATATT
>JAEZGD010000440.1 GCA_023417165.1 Planctomycetota bacterium | reverse complement strand
TTGTAAAGCATACAATTCCGACACACGCATCAAGATTCAGGCTACTGGCTTCTATACCTATCCAGACGTCGCAGTCGCCTGCAAACCGCTCAATTACGAAGCCGACAAGCTCGAGACGCTGCTAAATCCTCGCGTCTTGATTGAAGTACTCTCGCCAGCGACGGAAGATCACGATCTGGGTTTCAAGCTCAAGCACTATCGCAAGCTTCCCTCGGTCCAGGAAATTCTGTTCTTCTCGCAAGTCGAGCCGCAGGTCGATCATTACATTCGCCACGGCGACGAGTGGCGTTTAGTTTCGCAAACGGGATTGGAAGAGAGCGTGGAGCTTCCTTCGCTGGGCTGCCAAATCCCCATGTGCTTGATCTATGCCGACGTCAGCTTTCCTCCGCCGGAAACTCCGTAAGATGCACGCTCGCTCTAGTTACTGCGGCGCTTCGGCGCAGTGTTTGACGTGCTTCAGCACGCGATGATGGATGCTGTGGATCAGCGGAGTCGACCACATCGACCAATACGCTTGCGGAAACAGGTCCATCTCGTACCACGTGCGCCCTTCCAATCGCGTACTTCCGCCCGGCAGTTCGATGAGTCGAAACTCGCCGCGGTGGCTGCGTAAATAGCCGTCGAGATGCGGCGGATGTACGTGTCGATACGGCGTCAGCTCAAACATGGGCGCAGGCTGCTCGGTGACGTCGAACGCCAGTCGTTGCCCCGGTTCCCAAGCGGTAATCGGCTCGACAAACACGCCGGTGGTGAATTCACAATGGCGCACCGCGCCGACTCCGGTCCCGGCGATCTTTGCGCGCTGCGGGCAAGCAATGCCTAGGCGAAAGTGCCATTCGTCAGGCGGCGGCAGTTCGGGAAATTGCAGCACATGCTTCCAAACAACATCGGGCGGCGCGTCGATCTCGATCGAACTGGTCACCAAATGTTCTGTGGGTGTGACCAGCTTGGTTTCCGCAAACGCGAACGCAGGCAACATCAAGACGGCCGCCAACAATTCGTGTGTAGGGCGGCGACTCGTATCCGCAATCGCTTTGCCGAGTAGTCCACCAAACGCGCCGAGCGGCAGCATCAGTGGCAGCGCCATCGCAATGCAGATCACGCCTTCGAGGGCAAATAGCAGCAGCGCCAGCCCGCCGATCGCAATCGCCGCTCCACCAAGCAGCATCGACAACAGATGGCCGCGCGCGTGCCAGCGATTGCATGCATAGCCCGCCACGACTCCCATCATCAGCGGCGTGCCCACAAACAGCGCCGCTCCATAAGAATGCAGCAAGTACACGCTCACAGCCATCATCATCATGCCCACGATCAGGCTCAGGCTGAGCGCGAATGCCGCATCGCGCGCTTGCTGCTCGCGGCGCGGTTGCTCGCTGCCTGGCAGCCACTCGTGCCCTGGCTGGCTAGGTAGCGCGCTGAGCAGCAGCATGAACAATAGATTGAAGACCGGCACCAGCACCAACAGGCCCAGCCAAGGCGATTGCCCCGCATCGGCCGCCCGGCGAACGCTCATCGTCATGGCGATCCAAAAGAATGGGATCGACCAGACGAAAGACGTCCACCACACCGAATCCGGCACGTCCGGAAAGCCTTCCAGACGCATGCTCATCAGCGGATTGAGAAAGTGCCACGGCATCCAAATTGCCGCCGAGTTCGCCGAGATCATGAGTGCTTCGATAACATACTTCACCAGCATCAGCCCCGCGCCCGTGACGGCATAGGCGATGCGGTTTACTGGTTCGCGTGTCCCGAACCAAAGTCGAAGCACATACGGCATGTGGCAGGTCTCGTAGGAAGGATAGACGCTGTTTCGCCAGATGGTACCGCAAACGCGGCGATTGCTTAACCGTCGCTGGCCGCGCGGTTATGCATGGCTCGGCACAGCGGTTAGAGATACTGGCCACTAATGTCGGTGAGGTGCCTGATGTCTCTGGCGAACAGCGATCCCGCATTTCGATCCCAGTTTGGCCTGGCGGATCTGTTGCAACTGATGGCGATCTGCGCGGTACTAGCGGCGCTGGCGAAGCAGATTGGCATCCTGGTCGCGATCTTTCTGGCATGCTTCGCGACGGCGCTGATGCTGAAGCGCGGCCCGCTCGCGATACTCGCGCTGGCTGCCGCCTTTCTCTCTGCGGAAACCGGCGAGCATGCGCTCCAGAAGGGAGCGTATCTGCCGCAATGGTATATCACGGCCATCGCCTTCGGCATCGGTGCGTGGTTCCGCCTCGAGACATGGTGGCGGCGCAGGCGGCACGCGCTGGCGATTGATTCATGAAGGCTGGTGTTCAGTCACGAGCACCGGTAACTCGCCGATTGGCTAATCAATGCCGCTGATCTCAATGTCGTGCTTGACTGCCCCGCGCAGGATGTCCAGGATGGCTTCTTTATTGCCGAGCGAGACATGCCGCAGCTCGCCTCCGTTGAGTTCGCAATCCAATGTGTACGAAGTGGTCGTTCCTCGACGGCCTGAACGCTTTCGTTCCGCGAAATGGATGACATCGATTTCATCGTAGGCGATGTCGGTCGTTGGCCTCCAGTACTGACCGGTAACATGGCAGAACCGCTCAGGCGAGATGGTGATGCGCTCGAGAAACAGTCCTGGCGTCATAAAAAGCCATCCGACCGACGCGAATGTCATCATGTACCCCAGCCCATTGCGTCGTTCGAAGTAGATGAACAACGCGCCGAGGGGCAAGGCCAACACACATACAATCGCAATGGCGGCAAGCACGAAAGGATCGTTGTAGTAGACGATGGTCTCCTCTTGCTGCGCACGCTTCATGCAGCCCGTTACCATGACCAGTAGACCTAGCAGTAGGACACGCGGTAACCAGCGTTGAATCTTGGGTAGCACGCCAGACATGGTGCAACTCCTGGACAGAAAAGCTTGAAGAGACGAGTGCGTGACGCTAAGAAAGGTTAGGCTATTTCGGGGGCCAGAGCCGGATTCGCCAGCCATAATTGATGAATCGCGCTGCGCATGCGGCGCATTCTGCACAACCCAAACGAGGGCCAGGTATGCAGTTCACTCGCAGGCAAGCGTTATTGGCGCTCGGCGCTAGTGGGATGTGGGGCCTTCAATTTGCCCGTGCTGATAAGCTCATGCCCTTTCGCTTGGCGACGTTCTCGGCCGATGTGACGGTCCCGCTGGGGCATGGCATGATGGGCGGATCGTGGCTCTCGAAGTCTATCGCCGACCCGCTCGAAGCGCATGGCGTGGTGCTGCTGGGCGGCGAGCGGCCAATCGTCTTTGTCTCGGTCGATTGGTGCGAGATTCGGAACGACGCTTACCAGCGTTGGCAAACGGTCTTGGCCGAAGCGGCGGGCACACGACCCGAATGCGTCCTGGTTTCGACCGTGCATCAGCATGACGCGCCGGTCGCCGATCTGACGGCCGAGAAACTGCTCCGGCAACACGAATGTAAAGGGACTGTTTGCGATCCGCTGTTCCATGAGAAAGCGGTGCAGACCGTCGCCAAGGCGATTCGCGAATCGCTGCCGAAAGCGCCACCGCTGACGCATCTCGGCACCGGTCAGGCGAAGGTCGAACGCATTGCGTCGAATCGCCGCTATGTCACGTCGTCAGGCCAGGTGCGGTTCGATCGCACCAGCAGTTGCAGGCAAGCCGAAGCGATCGCGGCGGACCAAGGCTTGATTGATCCGTGGCTGAAGACGCTGAGCTTTTGGAATGGCGAGACCCCCCTCGCCGCGCTCAGCTTTTACGCGGTGCACCCGATGAGTTACTACGGCGCAGGCGAGGTTTCGGCCGATTTTCCAGGCATCGCCCGTCGTAAGCGACAGCAGGAAACGCCGGGCGTACTACAGATTTATTGCTCCGGCGCCAGCGGCAACATGACCGCCGGCAAGTACAACACCGGCGCGGCCGAGAATCGCCCGGCGCTGGCCGAACGCCTGCATGCTGCGCAGGTCGAAGCGTGGAAGCAAACCAAGCGCGAGCCGCTCGAACAAATCAAGCTGCACGTCACGCCGGTGCGTTTTGCTCCGCGTCAGGACACTGGCTTCACCAAGGCGGAACTCGAAACGCAGATGAAGACCGCCGCCAAGCCGTTCGACCAATGCCTGGCGGCGATGGGGTTAAGCTGGCAGCAGCGCGTGGCGGAAGATCGGCCCATCGAACTGCCGCGCGTCGACTTCGGTCCCGCGCAGCTATTACTGTTGCCTGGCGAAGCGTATGTCGAGTACCAACTGGCCGCGCAGAAGCTGATGCCGGACGCGTTCGTCTGTGTGGCCGGCTATGGCGACGGCGCGACCGGCTACATTCCCACCGCCAAACACATCGCCGAGAAAGACAGCAACCTTACCGACTGGTGCTGGGTCGCCGACGACAGCGAAGCGCGCTTGCTCGCCGCGCTGCGCAAGCTCTGCCAATAGCTGATCAAGAAATGAATCCGCCCTGCCGTCGATACCGCGACCGCAGGGCGATTTCAAAGCGGGCGAAGGGACTCGAACCCTCGACATCAACCTTGGGAAGGTTGCGCTCTACCAACTGAGCTACGCCCGCACTTCCGCGCGTGAGTGCGTCAGACTTCGACGCCTTCGGCGGCTTTGCGTTCAAAGTGCCGCTGAATCAAACGCTGCATCCGCACCGCCTGGGCTTCGTCTGCAATCGGCAAGCGATGGCCGCCGCGCAGCAGAATGACATAGGTGGTGGTAAGAAAACCGTGAGAATCGGTCTTCAGCTCTCTTATGTATCCGACAACTTCCTCGATGTCAAAACCACTAAACGTGCCGTCTTCAGAATGAATCCAAGTAGCCATCGTCAAAGCTCCCCGCATGCACAAGGAACGGCCCACTTTCACTGGGGCTGAATTGAGTGGCTTCTGTCTCGTCCGGTTGGCCGATCTCCGACGGTCGAATTGAGGAACGTTTCCATCGGCGCGGGGCCGTCCTCACGTTCAACGATAAGCGGGCGGCGAACGATTTGCAAGTTGCACGCCCCTCTGTGGAATGTGACGGCGGAATGCGGGGCGGGTCTGGTTCGCGGCAGCATTTCGCGGAGCACGCCCGGCAAAAGCGGAGAAATCGGCGCGTCAGGCAGGCGTTGCCTGGGAGTTACGGTTTGACTGCGCGTTGCAGTTTGACAACCTGTGGTTCTGTGGCATGTTTCCAACAGGCAGCATTTTGGGCAGGAGGCACAGATGGTTGGGCATGCAGATACCGAACTAGATCCGGCCGAGCAGGTCGAGAATCGCCCGCACTCGGTGCTGATCATCGACGACGACGAAGGACAGTCGCGCGCGCTGGCGTGGCGTCTGCAAAGCCAGGGATTTGAGACAATGACCGCCGCGCTGGGACGGCGCGGGCTGATTCTCGCGCAAAGCGAACGCCCTGACGCGATCTTTCTCGATCTCGATCTGCCCGATGCCGATGGCCTGGAGATTTGTGCGCAGTTGTGCGACGCGCCCGAAACCTGCGGCATTCCGGTCATCATTCTCAGCGGCCAAGATCGCCCCGAGGTCGTGCGCCGCGCTCGCATCGCCGGTTGCGACTTCTATCTGCGCAAGCCCTACGATCCCAACGTCGTGCTGATGGTCCTTGAACAGGCGATCGCGCGCTCGAAGCAGTGGTAGCTACTTCACCAGCCACAGCTTCGGCAGCAGCTCGTGCATGTGCGAATCGTGCTGCTGAAGTTCGGCCTTCACGAACGGAAAGAAATCGTTGGTGCCGAAATAGGCTTCGGTCGCCTCGGCGAAGTATTCCATGGGATTGGTGGTCGCATAGTGGCGATCGTTGCGCCCGCTGATGCGCAGCACCTTGTCGTACGACTTCGTCTTCATCGCGCGCTCGAAGGCGTCGCGCACTTCGGCGTTGGCGTAGCCATCTTTCAAGAACTGATGGTGATAGCCGTGCGCCAGTTCATGCAGCACCATGTGCGGCTGCTGCACGGTCCATGTCATAAAGGTCTTGATATTCGCGATCTCGACGCCGCCCGCCTTGTCGGGATTCATGTCGTTGCTGAGCAGCCAGCCGCGGTCGACGTGGTAGCACATGCAGGGATGCTTGGGATGCGCCTCTTCGACCCAGATTTTGATCGTCTGTAGCTTGGCGGCCGCTTCGGCGGGGACCAAGCGCTTCACCGAATAGAGCTGGTGCTTCAGCAGCGTGAGCGCTTCCTGCGCCCCTTCGGGATTGCTGGCCAATAGCTTTTCGTTCACCAGCACCGTCCAGCCTTCGACTTCCTGCGTGTGATAGGCGGAGGTCGGATCGTACTTCGGCGAGGGGCTGTCGGCATGGGCCACGCTCGTGAGCAAAACGGCAATCGCCAAGCATGGGAATAGCAGTAATGGTTTCACGGCAGATCCTCGATAGGATTGGGGTGGGAATTGCGGGTGCCACCAGAATAGATGCGGAAGCCGCGCATGTCTTGCAATATTGCGATGTTGCCGCCGCCCTGCCCTAGCGCACCGGTGGCTTGCCGAGTAGGCGGCGCAACAGACCGATTTGCCCGGCGTGCAGCATCTCGTGGTGCGAACAAAACAGCAGCGCGCCCAAGCGGGTGTTGGTCGCCGCGTATGGCATGTCGATTTCGACCGCCAGCGACTCAGGCGTGAAGGTCGGCAGCTCGGCGAGTGCTTGCTGGTGGACACGTTCGAAAGTGGTACGAATTTCGCCCAGGGGCGGATAGCCACTTGGATCGGTCTCGGGCGTGGTACCGCGGCTGAATTGCTTGCGAAACTTGCTCGTCATCAGCTCGGTATCGATCTCTTGCCGCCCGCGCTGGCGAAATAAGCACAATCCGTACTCGGCCATCGCCAAATGGCCGATCTGCCATGCTAAATGCGTCGGCGCACCAGCCGGCATCGCAAACCATTCGTCGTCTTGAATATCGGCGACTAAAGAAAGCGTGTAGTCGCGCGCGAATTCGATTTGCCGGCGCGCGATTTCTAGCATGGTCATATCTGCCATTGGCTTGCTGCGTCCTTGGCGGAAAGGGTGATCGTTGTTGGCTTTGTACCCTGTCGCAGGCGGGAAGGAAACCGCGCGGCGCGTCTCATTTTGGTCCCGCTCGCTCATTTCGAGACGACCGCGGCACAGTACATGCTGTTCTAAGCCTTTTCTTTAAGTCGCGAGTCTACCAGGGGTTAGGCTCCTATTCTGAAGGCAATCCCCGCAGTGGCGCAGCGTTCGCATTACGACGGGGACGTGTGAGCGGTTTTCGACTGTGCTGAAAGAGCCTCGGCGGGACAGACTTCGCCTGCGAGGGGGCATGGGGCAGTCACAGTCGAAGCCACTCTCACAATGGATTGCAGCATACCTATGGTGGGGAGACGCGGCGATGCTGTTTCTACTGCTCTACGCCCGGCTGACACGTTTAACGTTGCGCTAACGTGCGAGCTGAGTTTTCAGTTGCTGCAAGACAGCGTCATGGGGTGCGAGGGCCAAGCCCGCTTCGATGCGCGCCAGTGCGGCATGAGGCTCGCCGCGACGCAGCAAGTCCTCTGCCCACAACCGATAGACGGCGCTGCGGCCGACGCGAAAGAGTTCTGCTTGCGGGCGTCGGGCCAGGCCGCGATCGATGAGCTCGATCGCGTCGGCGTAGCGCGCCGCTTCGCACAACGCAATCAACCATTGACCATGCAAATGCAGGTCGTTCGCAGCCAGCGTCGGATAGGCTGGGTCGAGTCGCTCGGCTTTGGTCAGCCACTGGCTAGCGGCGACAAACTGACGTTCATCGCACAAGGCCAGCGCGCCGTTGTTGAGTGCCGCCAGCAAGTTTTGCTGCGCAGTGGCATCGAGCGGATCGAGGGCGCGACTACGCTCGAAGGCATCGATGGCATCGGCAAACTGACGCGCGTCCAGCGCTTCGATGCCACGGTTGTAGTACAGCTTGCCGAGCAGCGCGATGGTTGAAATCACGCGCGTCGCGTCGCGCGTTGGCAATAGCTGTGGCTCGGCTTGCGTGAACCAGGCGGCGCACGTCGGTTCCAGTTCCAGCGGCGACGAACTTTCGATCCGCACGCGCACATGCCCGGGAGCATGGATGATGTTCGTGGGCAGATCGATTGCGTCCGCGAGCGCGACGAACAGAATCGTGGTAGTGACGCAGTTGTAACGTCCGGTGTCGAGCGTCGTTGCCACGCTGCTACAGGAGGCATCGAACTCGCCGGTCAGCACTTCACGATGCAGCAGCGCCAGCACAGTCGCGGCGCGCTCGCGGGAGGGAGGGAAATGGTTGACCTGATGGGGCAATTCGCTGTGGAGCGCGGTGG
>JAEZGD010000409.1 GCA_023417165.1 Planctomycetota bacterium | reverse complement strand
GTCTTTGCGATTGACCCACCAGGTGAAGTTAAGCAGCAGCTTGTGAAAAACCCGCTCGAGAAAGGCGATGTCGCCGCAATCGCCACGCTGCTTGCGGTCGATCTGAAAGACTCGCCACGTCGCCCAGCCATGCACCGGTGGATTGACGTCTTCGAACTTCCATTCATAAGCGGGAAACTGCCCGTTGGGATGCATGTACCACTCGCGCGTCAGCAGCACGAGCTGTTCCTTGGCGAACTCGGCATCGATCATGGCCAGCGGCACGCAATGAAACGCCAGATCCCAAGCCGCGTACCATGGATACTCCCACTTGTCGGGCATGCTGATCACGTCGGCGTTGTTCAAGTGCAGCCAATCCGCATTGCGGCCCTGGGCGCGCTCCGGCGCAGGCGGCGGCTGACCAGGATCGCCGTGCAGCCACTCGCGCACGTCGTAGTGATAACACTGCTTGCTCCAAATCATGCCCGCGAACGCTTGGCGCTGGACGTTCTTAGCATCGACGTCGGTGAGTTCGTGTTGCAAGCGATCATAGAAATCATCGGCTTCGCGTAGGCGTCGTTCGAAGATCGCGTCGAAGTCGCCGAACGGCTTCTTGAGCGGATCGCTTGTCCAGCGCAGCCGGATTTGCTCGCTGGCTCCCGGAGCGATGACCAGCGGGAAGTGAGCCGCGGCTTTCGTGCCTGTGAGCTTCTTGTTGATCGCCTCCTTGCGCCCGGCGATTAAATAATCGTGGAAGGCGTCCTTATAGAACTCGCCGCCATCGTCGAAGCCGAAGAGCAGCGGCACGTTGGTTTCGTTTTCGGTAAACAGCAGTTCCAGCGGCTGGTCGCAATAAAACGTGTACGAGCCGAGCGTAGGATGATGCGCTTCGATGGTGTCGTCGCAACCCATCAAGAGCGGGCGCATCGCTTCCAGATCCCAGGTCCACGTGTTGCGAAACACCACCTGCGGCAACAGATGCAGCGGCGCGGATTCTGGCCCGCGATTATGGGCCGTGACGCGCATCAGCAAGTCGTGGGGCGTCGCCTTGGCATACTCGATGACGATATCGAAATAGCGATCGCCCTCGAAGACGCCCGTGTCGAGCAATTCGAATTCGGGCTGCGTGCGGGCGCGTTGTTGATTAACATCCAGCAATCGCTGATAAGGAAACTCCGCCTGCGGATACTTGTAAAGCATCTTCAGGTACGAGTGCGTCGGCGTCGCATCCAGATAGTAATACAGTTCCTTGACGTCTTCGCCGTGATTGCCTTGCTCGTTCGTCAATCCAAACAGCCGTTCTTTTAGGATCGGATCGCGACCATTCCACAAGGCCAGCGAAAGGCACAGCCGCGAATGGTTGTCGCACACGCCTCCCAGGCCATCTTCGCCCCAGCGATAGGCGCGGGAATGCGAATGCGCAAACGGAAAGTAACGCCACGCGTCGCCTGCGGGGCTGTAGTCTTCCCGCACCGTGCCCCACTGGCGTTCGGCCAGGTAAGGGCCCCAGAGTCGCCAGCGCGCGAGTCCTTGATCGGCTTGGCGCAGGCGTTCGGCTTCGGGTCGTTTCGATGACATGATGCGGCTCCGACAAGAGTTGTTCGCCACGCAGTAGTCTACGGAGCGGCGCGAGCGCTGGCTATCGCGCGGCCATGAATCTGCGCCCTGGCTCCCCCGCAAACGGCGAGTCGATGCCATAATACGACAGAGAATTACTAGACCCAGGATCGCGCCGGATGAGTGCTGCGTGCCATGTACAACAAGTGTCCCAGGCCTTTGGCGCAGGTCCGCCTGCGCTCGCCGATGTCTCGCTGCAGATTCCCGCAGGCGAGTTCGTCGCACTGGTCGGCCCTTCAGGATGCGGCAAGTCGACGTTGCTGCGTCTGCTAGCGGGACTGCTGCGCCCGACGCAAGGGACGATCGTTACCGCAAGTTCCACCACCGCGGCGCCGCGACGCGCCTTCGTGTTTCAAGAGCCGACGCTCTTGCCGTGGCGAACCGTGCTGGAAAACGTCGCGCTGCCGATCGAGTTGGGCGCGGCTCCTGCCGATGCCCTGTCGCGACTGCAACAAACGCTGGCCTTGGTGGGGCTGCTACCAGAAGATGGGCAGAAGTTTCCGCGGCAGCTTTCAGGCGGCATGCAAATGCGCGTGTCGCTCGCCCGGGCGATTATCACGCAGCCAGAACTCTTGCTACTCGATGAACCCTTCGCAGCCTTGGACGACTTGTTGCGGCAACAATTGAACGAGGAACTGTTGCGCTGGTGGCAAGCGCAAGGTTGGACGGCCGTCTTCGTGACGCACAACGTCGCCGAGGCGGTGTTTCTGAGCCAACGCGTGCTGGTGATGAGCCCGCGTCCCGGGCGAATCGTCGCCGACATTCGTATCAATTCGTCGTATCCGCGCTCGCCAGCCTGGCGTGCTGATCCGGCTTTTGCCGCGCTGGTGGGACAAGTCAGCGAACGACTCCGCCAGGAGGTCGCCGCCTGATGCGTGCTGTGCGTTTTATCAGCGAACAGGTATTGCCGCCGCTTGTGCTGTTAGGCGCGGTATTGTTGGCATGGGAACTGAGCGTGCGCCAGTTCGAGATCCCGGCGTACTTATTGCCTGGACCGCGCGCGGTGTTGGCCGCCGCTTGGCGCGATGCCTGGCAATTATTGTCGGCGATGCGCTACACGCTACAGGCGGCGGCAGGCGGATTTGCGATTAGCCTGGTGCTTGGATCGCTGATCGCCATGGCCTTCGCGCAGTCAGCGCTAGTGCGCCGCGCTGGCTATCCCTACGCCGTGTTCCTGCAAACCGTGCCGATCGTGGCGATCGCGCCGCTGATCATCGCGACGTGCGGACAAAGCTTGCGCAGTGTGATCGTCATCGCGGTGACGATCAGCCTATTCCCGAT
>JAEZGD010000361.1 GCA_023417165.1 Planctomycetota bacterium | reverse complement strand
GCGACAAACAAGTCGCCAGGGCGGCAATGTTGAGCTTCAATGACGCAGCGCGTCGCGTGGATTTCTTCGCTGCCAAAGATGCGTCCTGCGGGGAGCACCTGGCTAACGTTGATACCGCGAGCGCGGCCGGTTGTCTCGAGCATCCTGAGGCCTCCTTGCCTGCGGAACGCTTGACCGGTCAAAAAAACGCCCACAGTTCAACATCCTGTCGATGCTGCTCGGAAGGGCGTAGGTGTCTGAATGACGGGGCGAATTGTGCTGAAAACTCAAAAAAGGGTCAAGAGAGGAATTTTGCCGGTCGGTGGCGATTTATCGCGAGCGGCGTACAATGCAAACCACACACTGACGAAAGAACGGAAGGTCATGGCAAACGAAGATTTTGACGTCGCGTCCCTGGCTCAGTACCTGCACTTGCGCCCCGAGCAAGTGTTGCGCATGGCCGAGCGCGGCAAATTGCCGGGGCGCCGCCTCGGCAACGATTGGCGCTTCTCGGAAGCGGAAGTGCATCACTGGCTGGAAGATCGCATTGGCGCTTCGGCCGAAAGCGAACTGATCGAAGTCGAAGAGGTGCTTGACCAAGGTCGTCAGCACGAGGCGGAGGCCGAGACTGCGATCTCCATCGCCGAGCTACTGCGAGTGGAAGGTATCGCGGTGCCGCTTGCGGCGCGCACGCGCAACGGCGTGATTGAAGATATGGTCGAACTGGCAGCCAGCACCGGTTTGCTGTGGGATCCTGACCGCATGGCCGACGCCATTCGCACGCGCGAAAGTCTGCATCCTACCGCCATTGATAGCGGCGTGGCGCTGTTGCACCCGCGGCGTCCTTTAGCGAGTATCATCGCCGAGCCGTTCGTGGTGCTGGGCATTACGCCCTCGGGCGTGCCGTTTGGCGCTGCACGCGGAGGGATGACCAACGTCTTCTTTCTGATTCAAGCTACCAACGATCGCGAGCACTTGCGCATCCTGGCGCGGCTCAGTCGCTTGATCGGCTTGCCAGACTTTTTAGACCAGTTGCGCGCCGCAGGCGATGCGCTCAGCGTTCATGAACTCATCGCCGAGCGCGAGCAAGAGTTGCAATGAGCCGATAGCAGGAACAACGTATGGCACGGATGCAGCCACAAATCGTTTCGATCGGAGCAGAGCAGCACGCCGACCTGCGCGACGTGTTTGATTGGCTGCAACAGCGCGGCGCGCAGCACTTTGCTACATGCGAAGAAGCGCTCGAGGCGCTCGCGACGGACCGACCAAGCATGCAATGGATTGTCTTGCTGGCCGCGCATCGCGGTGCGTTCGAACCAGCGGCCCTTGAAGCGTTGCATCGACGTGCGCCGCTGGCGCGGTTGGTGGTTGTGTGTGGCAGTTGGTGCGAAGGCGAACTGCGCAGCGGTCGCGCTTTGTCTGGAGTCACACGCGTGTATTGGCACCAGTTTGTCGAGCGCGCCGAAGCGGCACTGGTAGAGCAGGGCGATTTCGCCGGCTGGCGATTGCCCCGCACCGCCACCGCGATCGATGTTTCGTTACAGCTTCGCCGCCAGGAAGCGCAACCGCTCACAGATCCCAGCATCGGCATCCTCGCTTCACGAGCCGAAGCCACGGCGATTGGCGAAGCGCTGGCCGCTTGTGGAGTGAGCAGCGTCTGGGTTCGCGACGAGCACGATTTGCCCGACGATTTGCCCGCTTTGATCTGGAGCGGGCCATCGCTGGCTGCGCGTCCGGAAGTTGTCTTGCGGGTTCCCACGGTCGCTTTGCTCAACTTCCCTCGTCAGAGCGAGTGGCAGCTTGCCCGTGAGCTTGGTTTTGTCGGCGTGCTCGGCAAACCCTTTCTGCTAGGAGATTTACGCGGCCAGCTTCTGCGACTCGGTTTTTTGCCGGCCGCCGAAATCATGCGCCAGGCGGGTTGAAAGGCCCTACCCCCTACGCTGTAAGCCCTATACAATCAAAAGTTTATGGCAGAGAGCCGCACTCTGCCTGGGTGGTCCGTCCGCACAGCTTTGTGGAATTTTTTCGTGCCCGGTAAGTACTCTGAACAACCCGCCGCCACCGCGCCCAAGGGCAGCTACGCCTTTGTGAGCTTGGGGTGCCCGAAAAACCTGGTCGATAGCGAACGCATGCTCGGCCTGCTGCAGATCGACGGCTATCGCCTGGTCGATAATCCTGACGGCGCTGACTTTGTCGTCGTCAACACCTGCGGCTTTATCGAGCGGGCCCGCAACGAATCGTTCGCCGCCTTCGACGAGATGCTGAAACTGAAAGCCTCCGGCGGCACGCGCGGCGTGATTGTCTCGGGCTGCCTGGCCGAGCGCCAGAAAGAAGACTTGCTGCTCGAACGCCCGGGTATTGATTACCTGGTGGGCGTGTTCAGCCGCGACGAGATCACCAAAGTCGCCGATCGGTTGGTCGGTCATCTGGAAGAACAACGCACGATCTTTCAGCCCGCGCCGGTTCGCGCGCTGGCGGATACCGATCGCCTGCGCATCACGCCCAAGCACTTCGGTTATTTGAAGATTTCGGAAGGCTGCGATCGCTTGTGCACCTTCTGCGCAATTCCGAAGATGCGTGGTAAGCATGCCACGAAGCCGATCGAAGCAGTCATTCAAGAGGCGCAGCAACTCGCAGCCGATGGCGTCAAAGAACTCATTATCGTCGCGCAAGACACTACGTACTACGGCTTGGACTTGTACGGCGAAACGCGGCTTGCACAGCTCTTGCGCGAACTGGAACAGGTCGAAGGCATCGAGTGGATTCGCTTGATGTACTTCTATCCGATGCACATCACCGACGAGTTGGTCTCGGTGCTGGGCGCCAGCCAAAAGATCGTGCCCTACTTGGACATGCCTTTGCAGCATGCCAACGACACGATGCTGCGTCGCATGGCGCGCCGCGTGACGCGGGCAGAAACCGAAGCCTTGCTCGACAAGCTACGTGCGAACATTCCGAACCTGGTGATGCGAACGACATTCATCGCCGGTTTCCCTGGCGAAACTGACGAGCAGTTCGCCGATCTGGTCGACTTCGTCGAACGCCAGCGCTTCGAGCGCGCCGGCGTCTTTACGTACTCGCTCGAGCCTGATACGCCTGCCGCCAACTTGCCGGACCATGTGCCGGAAGCGGTCAAAGAAGCGCGGCGCGAACAACTGATGGCGATTCAACAGCAGATCGCCTTCGATTGGAACGAGCGCCAGGTGGGTCGCACGTTGGACGTGATTCTCGACCAGCCAGTGCCACAGGAAAAGAACGTGTGGGTCGGTCGGTCGTATGCCGACGCCCCCGATGTCGATGGTTTGGTGTTTGTGACCGGCGACAAACGCGATCGCCTGGCCGCGGGGCAGATCGTGCCGGTCGAGATCGTCGCTTCGCAAGGTTATGACCTGGTCGGCGTTGCCACGCGCGGCGCGCGCCCGAAGTC
>JAEZGD010000298.1 GCA_023417165.1 Planctomycetota bacterium | reverse complement strand
TGGCAGAAGCGTATTGGAATCGCGCACGACTCCACGAGCATTTGAAACGCGAAAATGAAGCGGCTACCGATCGCCAGATCGCCCAGGCGCTGGCGCCCGCCCTGAAAGACGCCTCGCCCACCCAGTTCATTCCCGAAGCGGCAACCGAGTTGCCGATCCTCGACGTTTGGACATGGCGCGACGAAGACTTTGGTTCGAAGTTAGGCGCTAAACACGAACATGCGCGGCTGGTGGTGCTGCAACTCGCGAATGAGTTCATGGCCACGCAGAACATCAAAGTGCTGGAGCAAGTCGAGCAGGAACTGCTGCCCGTCCGGAAGTTCGCCGCGCAACTTGGCGTCACGAATGCAGAAGATCCCGCCGCGAGCTTGCAACTGGGCATTTCTGGTTCGGCAGCGGTCGGCGGCGACATGCTGCGTAGCGCGCAAGAAAGCATCAAGCACACCGAAGTCTTCACGATTGTGATCGTGGTGGCCATCTTGCTATGCGTGTATCGTTCGCCGCTGCTGGTGATCGTGCCGCTCATTACGATCTGGGTGGCGCTACAAGTGGCGATGGGAACCGTCGCGCTGCTGACGCAATTGCACCTGGTCGATGGCTTCCACTGGTGGGATCTCAAGGTGTTCACCACCACAAAGATCTTCATTGTCGTCATCTTGTTCGGCTCGGGAACCGATTTCTGCTTGTTCTTGATCTCGCGTTACAAAGAAGAGCTGGAACACGGTTACGAGAAATCGGCCGCTAACGCCAAGGCGTTGGCGGCGATTGCCGACGCGCTGATCGCCAGCGCGATGACGACGATCTTAGGTCTGAGCATGATGTTCTTTGCCGATTTCGGCAAGTATCGCAACAGCGGCCCCGTGATCGCCCTGTGTTTGTTTGTGACCTTAATGGCGTGCCTGACGCTGGCGCCAGCGCTATTGCGAGCGTGTGGCTTGTGGTTGTTCTGGCCGGCGAAGATCAAGCTGCGTACCGGCGAAACTTCAGGCGCGCTCGATTGGTTCTGGCAGAAGACCGCGCGCTGGATCGTCGCTTATCCAATTCCAATCTTGATTGGCAGCGTGCTGATCCTGTTCCCTGCTGCGTGGCACGGGCTGTCGAGCGGCGACAACGTGACGTACGACTTCCTCAGTGGCCTGGCCGACGCCAGCCCGAGCAAGTCGGGCACCAAATTGCTGCAAGAGCATTTTCCGATTGGCGAAAGTGGGCCACTAACCGTGGTGGTAGAGCGCCCTTTTGACAATCCAGAAGACAACTTTAACGCGACGCATGGTGAGGGTCGCAAGCAACTCGCGAAGTTGAGCGAACTTCTATTTATCGATGGCGTAACGTCGATTCGCAGCGTAGTCGATCCGCGAGGCGAGCAACATCCTGGCGCAGCCGGCGAACAAGACGCCACGACTGAGAAACCCAAGCGCCGCGGCCTCGGCAACTTGATTCGTCGCTCCGCGGAGCGCGCCCATCGCCGCACCAGCGAGCTGTACGTCTCGCAAGCCCCCGGCATGGAAGGGCAACTGACACGCTTGGAACTGGTGCTCGACAAGGATCCGTTTGATGTCGGATCGCTGGAGATTCTCAATCAGGTCGACAGCAAGCTTGAGGAGCTGAAGAAGCAGCCAGGTTCGTACTGGAAAGATGCCACGTTCGGCTATGCGGGAGCGACGGCCGGCGTGCGCGATCTGCGTCAAGTGACGCGTGCCGACAACCATCGCATTCAGTTGCTGGTAGTCGTGGCGGTGTATCTGGTGTTGCTGGCCGTGCTGCGCAGGCCGCTGGTCTGCCTGTACATGATCCTCTCGGTGCTGTTCAGCTATTACGTGACGATCGGCGCCACCGAGGCATTTTTCGCCTGGGCGTATGGGCCGAACTATCCGGGGCTCGACTGGAAGGTGCCGTTGTTCTTGTTCGTGATTCTGGTGGCGGTCGGCGAGGACTATAACGTCTATTTGGCCACACGCGTCTATGAAGAACAAAAGAAGCACGGACCGTTCACAGGCTTGCGCAAAGCGATCGTGCGAACGGGCGGCATCATTACCAGTTGCGGCGTCATTATGGCGGGCACATTTGTTTCAATGACTGCCGGCGTCTGGGGCGAGCTGGCTCCGCCTTGGATTGCGAACGCGTTCTTTGCGTCAGACGTCGGCGCGCTGCGCGGCATTGTGGAACTTGGTTTCGCACTGACGCTGGGCGTGCTGCTCGATACGTTTATCGTGCGTCCCATCCTGGTGCCTGCCTTCATGGCGCTCGTGGCGCAAGTTCAAGCCCGTCGCCCGCGCCATGGTGGGCTACGGACTCAGAAACGCGAACACGCCAAGCCGCGCGTGAGCGAAGCTATTGAGAAGGCGGGCGGCTAGATATATTGTTCGACCGCGCGGCGGCCATACAGATCAAGCTGCCGCGTATCACGAATCAAGTAGCGCACGCCGTGCGCGTCGATGATGATGCCGCTATACGGTCCTAACCGGCGAACATCGTCTTCGCTTTTGAGGACAAACCGCGCGCGACCGCGATCGGTCACCACTTCCCAATCGCACGGTTCCATGATGCTGCTGACGTAGAGAATCTGCTTGATTTCGGGCATGAACTCGCGGTGCGCCAAGTCAGCTTCCAGCAGTTCACGCATCGGTGCGGCCAGCGTCTGCGGATCTTCGACCAATGCCAGCTCTCGGCCCGAGGCGCTGACGATGGAAATCCAATGCGCGGCATCGGTGGTGGGAAAGATACGGATCGGCGTGACGCCGACGTGCCGCTCGCCCTCGGCGTCGATTAATACCAGCTTGCCCCACGGATCGAGCGACAGTCCGAACGAGGGCGATTGGCGATGGCTTTGCATCTTGCGGATTCCACGAAATGGCCGGTTGCGTGAGGTCAGGCCAGCGATGTGTTTACTTGTGTGCGAGTTCCAACTGAGCCTTGTGCAGCCGAGCGTAGGCTCCCTCGCGCTCCAGCAACGCATCGTGCTGACCGACTTCGACGATGCGTCCCGCTTCCATCACCACCAGTCGGCTGGCGCGGCGCAACGTGCTCAGGCGGTGCGCGATGGCGATGGTCGTCCGCCCGCGCGTCAAGTTATCGAGCGCTTCCTGAATCTCCAGCTCTGTCTCGGTATCGACCGAACTGGTCGCTTCGTCGAGAATCAAAATCCGCGGATCGGTGAGCAAGGCGCGCGCGATCGAGATACGTTGCCGCTCGCCGCCTGAGAGCGATTGTCCGCGCTCGCCGACCAGAGAATCGTAGCCGTCGGGCAGACGCAGAATGAAGTCGTGCGCTTTCGCTGCTTTGGCCGCTTCGACAATCTCGGTTTGCGTCGCATCGGGCCGACCATAAGCGATGTTCTCGGCCACAGTGCCATAGAACAAGAATGGTTCCTGGAGCACGATGCCGATATTGCGGCGGTATTCCTCGACGGGATACGAACGGATGTCGTGACCATCGGCGAAGATCGCGCCTTCTGAGACGTCGTAGAAGCGGCACACCAAATTGACCAACGTGCTTTTGCCAGCACCGCTGGGGCCCACCAGGCCAATCATCTCGCCTGGCTCAATCGCCAGCGACACATTATGGATCACACGGCGTGCGCCGTACTGGAACGAAATGTCCTTGATCTCCAGCCGGCCTTCTAACCGACCGGGATGCACAGGCTTAACGGGCTCGGGCACACTCGGAACGCGGTCGAGCACTTCAAAGATACGATGCGTCGCCGCAGCCGCGCGCTGCGTGCTGGCGATCATGCGGCTCATCGATTCCAGGCGAATATAGAAGCGTCCAATCGCGGCCGAAAAGCCGACCAAAATACCGACCTTCATATCGCCTTGAAAGACCAGCATAGCGCCAAAGACCCACACCGCCAGCGCGCCCAGTTCTGTCAGCAATGTGACCGTGGGATTAAAGAAGGCGTAGAGTCCATTCACGCGATCATTGGCGTCGACCACGTGCTGGTTCGATTTGTTGAAACGTTCAATCTCGCGCGACTCTTGGGCAAACGCCTTCACCACGCGCACGCCCGGAATCGTATCAGCCAGCACGCTCACCATTTCGCCCCACGCGCGATTGGCGCGTGCATATCCCATGCGCATCCGACTGCGCAGGTGCTGGATGAGCCAGACAATAAACGGGAATGGAATCAGCGTCGCGAGCGCGAGTTTCCAGTTCAAAGAAATCAAAATGGCTGAAGCCATGACGATCATAAGCACGTCGCTGGCGAAGTCGACCAGATGAACGGAGATAAACGTGCAGATGCGATCGGTATCGCTGCTAATGCGC
>JAEZGD010000294.1 GCA_023417165.1 Planctomycetota bacterium | reverse complement strand
TTCGGGACCTGCTTTGACTGTCGCGGCGGTCGTGTTACGGTCGCCGGGAAGTTCGACGTCGTCGTGAATCACGACGCCATTAAGCTGCACGGTGACGCGTGGATTCTTGATGACCTTGCCTGCTTTGTCATACTCGCCGGCCGTGTAGTCAACATCGTACGTTTGCCAGGCGAGTGGCGGCAGGCACATATTCAAGCTCGGGGCCGCAACCGAATAAATCCCGCCGCATTCGTTCTGCTCGCCTTTCAGTCCGAATGAATCGAGCATCTGCACTTCGTAGCGACCTTGCAGATACAAGCCGCTGTTGCCGCGTCCCTGCCCGCGCTCTTGCGGCGCATAGGGCAGACGAAACTCGATATGCAGTTTGTGACTGCCGAACGTTTGCTTGCTGGTGGTGCCCTGGCACAGCAGGTTATCTTCGAGTTTGCCATTCTGCCAGGCATCGGCATGCTTGCCGTCGAACAGCACGATGGCTCCTTCCGGCGGCTTGGCGCCCATCGTTGGGCTTTCGCGCATCACGCGGCGCAATTTGCCGACTTCTTTGCCTTCGGCATTGAGGATGGTGAACGCTCCGTCCTTGATGATTCCCGTTCCTAAATCGCTCTTGAACGTGACAATGCCGTCCTTCGCTTCGCCATCGACTTCGATCTTCTCTTTGCGATCCCAGCCATCGCCAGGCAAGCCGCCGTGATAGCCGACCGCATGAAACTTACCTTCCCCGAGCGCGATCACTTGAACGCCGTAATTGAGCGGGCCGTCCGCGGTGGTGACTTCGCCAGCGTACTCGCCTTGCAGGGGGAAGTCGGCATCGGTCTTCGAAGGATCGGTGTATTGCGGACCTTTCGCGGCGGCCAGTTGAAAGCACAGCAGCGCCAGCGCCAGCGCGGCAACAACGGGGAACTTCTTCACAGGAAGGCTCCAAGCGGGGATTGCAGGCGGGCAAGTCAACAGCAGACGGCCGTGGGAAACGCTATTGTCGAGGGGCGCGCCGCGGATTTCAACTGTAGGCTTTAGTATCCCTCAGTCGCGGCGTCGGCAGGCGGTCGCCAAGCTAGTCTTGTGCATTTTCCCAGGTTTCTGGGCGAATTCTTTGATCAACCCATGTTGCGGGAGTGAAGACCGCCATGACAACTGGATGCTGAATGCGAAAAATGGGTTCTTTACGTATTAGCCGGTCAGAGCCACCGTCATAGAAAAACAATACCTGGCCATGCTTCTCTAGCATGGCCCGATAACTTCCGTAGTAAGCCAGCGGCAGCAATAGCAGCACGCCTGCGACAATCCAAGCATAACCTGAGCGGCTTTCTTCCATCCCTCCATCTTACCTTCCCGAACTCCAGTCAACACCAACAATCGGTCCTACTGAAATCGTCTAGCCTGGCCAATGGGGAGCCCCAACAGAACTCCTCTCAGTATTTATACTCGCGGCCATTTTTAATCCTCCGCAACGCCAGTTGTGTGCAATTACGAGGTCACAACCCGCGCGAGATTCGCTAGAATGCGGTTTCGACTTTCACCCACGCGAGACTAGCATGCGATCCTTTTCCCGCCTTTCTTGCCTTGTGATCGGTTCGTGCCTGGTGGCGTTATGCACAGGCTGCGAAGAAGTAGAAGTAGCCACTCCGCAGCCTGCCAAGAAGGTTGTCAAAAAGAAAGTCAAACCCAAGAGCGTTGCCAGCAAGCCAGCAGCGTCGCAGGAAGCGCCGCCACAGCCGATGCGCTCCAGCGACGACGATGATCGGCCCCGGCGGCTGCGCATTCGTCCCGCTCCGGGCGCAAGAGACACCAGTTCCAGCCTCGAAACGCGTTCGAGCTTCGCGCCGACCGGTAGCAACGCCGTGACGAAGTATCTGGTCGACACGATTCAAGCGTCGGTCGACTACGGCCCGACGCTAGTCGTGTGGATCGTCGATCGCACCCAGAGCGCGCAAAACTTGCGGCTGGAAGCGTTGGGAGCCGTGCAGTCGATCTATGGCAAGCAGCAATCGCCGGAACACGTCCAAGAGCAGCGTCTGCTGACCGCGATTGTCACCTATGGCGAAAAGGTCGATGAACTGCCCGAACCTACCGCCGATGCCGCAGCGGCCATCGCCGCGTTCGAGAAGATCGCTCCCGATGCGCAAGGCATGGAAGCCACCTTCGCCGCCATGAAAGCCGCCGGCGACAAATACCTGCCGTTTCGCACGCAGCAGCGCCGCGAAGTGATTTTTGTGCTGGTCACCGACGAGGTCGGCAATGATGCGGCCGAAGTTGACAATGTCATCGCGCCGTTCAAGCGTGCCGTGGCGCCGGTGTATGTCCTGGGCGTGCCTGCGCCGTTTGGCCGCGCTCACCTCGGCGATCTGCAAGCCGAATCGCGCACGCCTGGGCAGCCCGGCGTGGTGTTTGGTCCCGATTCGCAGCAGGTCGAAGGGATTCTGATTGAATCGATCGGCGGCAACTACGACTTGGAAATGATGGATAGCGGCTTCGGCCCCTTCCCGCTCGAACATCTCGCTCGGGCGACCGAAGGCAAGTTCCTGGCGGTGCGTCCCAACTGGCACGAATCGTCGTTCTTTGGCCTGCCAGGCACCGAATGGCCCAGCGGCCGCGCCCGCCAGTTCGATCAGCAGGTGATGAAGAACTACGCGCCTGACTATGTCACCGCTGCCGAGTACGCCGCGATTCTCAACGGCAACGCCGCCGCCAGGGCGCTGGTCGAAGCAGGCAAGCTGCCGCGAGCGGAAGTGCGGACGCAGTTGGCTTTGACCTTCACGAAGCAGAACGAAGCGCAATTCGCTCGCGACCTGAACCAGGCGCAGCAAGCGGTCGCAAAGTTGGAGCCAGCCATTGCGCGGCTTTACGATGTGCTCGCCGCCGGCGAAGGGGATCGCGCGAAGCTGACCTCGCCGCGCTGGCAAGCCAGCTACGATGTTGCGCTCGGCCGTGCGTGCGCCGCCAAGGCCCGCTTGGAAGGCTACAACACAATGCTCGCGCTGCTCAAGCAAGGCAAGAACTTTGAGCGCGAGGGAAGCACCCTCTGGCGACTGGAACCGGCCGCCACCAGCGAGCAGGCTGGCAGCGCCATCAACAAATTAGTTGAGCGTTCGCAGACGTATCTCAAACGCGTCGCCGCCGACCATCCCGGCACGCCCTGGGCAATCATTGCCGAGCGTGAATTGCAGGAACAAGTCGGCTGGAAGTGGGTCGAAGAATAAGTCGGACGGTTCGGCCGCTTACTCCGGCGACTCGCCGGATGGCGGCGTGACGCCCAGTTGTTGCTGCAAATCACGCAGCTCCAAACGCAGCCGGGCGACATCCGCACGCAGCGCGGCCACGTCCAGCTCCAGTTCGCTGAACATATCCTTCGTAACGCCGGACGGCGTAAAGCTGGCCGCAGGCGTCGCGTGCGCCGAACGTACCGGAGCCGCAGCGGCCGGCGCTGCGGAGCCGACTTCTTCCGCCTCGGAAGCGGCCGCCACATGCCCGGCATAGCGAGCCCGCAGTTCGACCAGTTCGCGCTCTTTATAGACGTTGTGCGACACGACTTGCCCGCGTCCTTCCGGCGTCAGCGAGATCACCAGATTCTTTTTCATCAGGCTGTCGACGACCGGCTTGAGCGCGGCCAGGTCGGCGATCGCTTCCATCCGCGCCGCCCTGCCCCGCAGTTCGCCCACGGTCTGCTCGCCGCGCAAGAGCAACTCGGCCATCACGGCCAGCTCGATCTTGTCGACGCCGAGCCAGTCGTACATCAGATGCTTGTACTTGGCGACGCGGCCGCTTCCCTGCACTTCCACCACTGCCCCCAGCCCGCGCAACTCATCGAGAATCTGCTCGACATCGTCCTGGCTGTAATTGGTGAGCGGTTCGCGGTTGGTCTTTTGATTGCAACCGGTGGTGATGCCGTTGATGGTCATCGGGTAGGCGTCTGGCGTGGTCTTTGCCTTCTCGATCATCACGCCCAGCACGCGTCGCTGGCGACTATTGAGCGGTTGCCACTTGGCCGAAGTTCCGTCCGTCATATGCAAAATCCTTATACAGAACCCGCAAATCTACTGCGATCAGGGAGGGACTGACAAGTGGATGGGCGGCTTTAGTACAGCAAGGTGCGAACAGAACGGTGGAGCTTTAGCTCTCGGCAAGCACCGCTTCAAGCAATCGTCGTTAGGTGACGGTGGCCCACCCGCGCCGCACCAATCGCAAGCAATGCTGTCTCAGGATTTCTCTTTCAAGCCCGCGGCGACGAGCGCGGCCTGATAGTCAGCGGGAGTATTAAGATTGCGCAAGCTATCGAGCGTCGGATCGACGGCGCGCAGCGTTTCGACAGGCACAGCTTTCGTGGCGATAGCGTCGAATAATCCCGTCAGACGCAGTTGATCCGCGGCCAACAAATGTTCCACCATGGAAAGCACGCGCGTGCGATAGACGGCGGCCAGCGGATGATACAGTGGCCGCTCCGCATGCATCTCGACAGGCACCACAACGTCGGCTTCGCCAAGCTGAGCGATCATGTGCCGTACAAAAGCTGGCACCAACAGCGGCGCGTCGACGCTGGTCACATAGGCGGCATCGGCCAGCGGCGCGAGTGCTTTCAAGCCGGCGCGCAAGCCTTCGAGCGGGCCGCGTTCAGGATGCTCGTCACAGACGATCAGCGGCTGGCCAGGACAGGCTGGCAGCGATTGGCCCTGCGCAGCGACGATCACCATCGGCTCCACAGCTTCTGACAGAATGCGCGCGACACGCGGCAGCAGCAGTTCCTCGCCGAATGGCAACCACGCTTTAGGCTCGCCCATGCGCAGGCTTTGGCCGCCACACAACAAAATGCCGCCGATGCGCATGTTCGTGTTTCCTTCTCGCTTGCCTGCCAGTTGGGCCCACCGCCAGCTAGTATACTGGAACGGCCATTCCCCGGTTCCCTGGATTCGTCATGGCTTGCACGCTCACGCTGAAGACCGCCACCACCATCCCTGTCGAGGTCGAGGGCCTGACTCCAGAGGCGCTGCGCGATAAGTCGCTTGCGGAGATCGAACACTTTCCCATTTTTCACGGTAATCGCCAGTCGCCGCTGGCCGAGCTATTTACCGTGAGCGGCAGCGCTGACGATGAAACGCTGGTT
>JAEZGD010000289.1 GCA_023417165.1 Planctomycetota bacterium | reverse complement strand
TCCGCGACGGGGCAGTCGTCGGCGCTCGGCACGTTGGTGACCGCGCCGCATCCACAAACGCTCGAAACCGAACCGAACGACACCGCCGAAACCGCCACGCGCATCGCCCTGCCCTGCGGGATCAACGGCCGCTTTCATATGGCCAAAGATCGCGATCAGTTCACCTTCCACGCCAAGGCGGGCAGCGCGTACTTGTTCCGTCCGATCACGCGCAGCATCGGCTCGCCTTGTTACTTGCAGTTATCGGTCTTTAAGCCAGATGGTGCGCTGCTGGCCGAAGCACCCGTGACCGATGCCGACGAGCAATCGCTAACCGTCACGATTCCCGCCGATGGCACGTATCGGCTGGTGGTCGAAGACCTGCTGCGCCGCGGCGGTCCGGAATACGCTTGGCATGTCGAAGCGACGTCCTTCGCTGGCGTGAGCTTGCAGCTCAAGCCCGACGCCAACACGCGTCACAAGTTCGCGTTAGCCAAGAACGGCGCGATCTCGATCGAAGTGTTGGCAACGCGCCAAGGCTACGATGGCCCGATCACGCTGGCGGTCGAGCCTGCCGATCGCGGCTTCGTCTTACTGAACAACGTGATTGGTGAGAAGCAGCCAGCCGCGCGCATGATCATTGTTGCGCCGCCTACGCTTGGCGTGGGCGATGCTTTGGGCCTGCGCATCGTCGGCACGCTGGAGCGTAACGGTCAGCAGTTTGCGGTGCCGGTCAGCACGGCCGCGCTGATCCGCGTGAAGTCGCCGACGCTCGCGTATCCGCCAGCGTGGCTCGATGGCTTGCTGCCCGTCGCCGTGACCAACGATGCGCCGGAACTCTACACCATCACGCCGTCGGTGCCGCAGGTACTGTATCCTCGTTCGACTGCGCAGCGAGGGCTGACGTTGACGATGGATCGCAAGCAGGGCGAGTTCAAAGATCCGCTGACCGTGTTGACGCCGAACTTGCCGCCCGGCGTCACGGCCGAGATCAAGCGCGAAGGCAACGGTCCGCAAGAGAAGTACAACGTCGTGCTGAAAGCCCCACGCGACATCGCCGCAGCGAAGCACGACTTGCAATTTCATTGCTATGGCGAGATGGCTGGCCAAGGCCGCTTGCTGACTGTCAGCGTGCCACTGAACGTTATCACGCCGCTCACGACCACGCTGACGCCGGAAGGCCCGATCTCGCCGGGGCAAAAGCAGAAGGTCAAAGTCACCATCGCCCGCTATCAAGCCGATGGCGTCGAAGACAAGCAGCCCGTCACCATCAAGTGGAAGAAGCTACCGCCCGGCGTTACGGCCGCTGGCGACGCCACCATCGCCGCCGATCAAACCGAAACCATCGTCGAGCTATCGGCTGCGGCCGATGCGGCTGTCGGTCCTTTCGCAGGTCTGCTCGTTGAAGCGGTCACGAAGTTTCAGGACAGCGACGTCACTCTCGATAGCGCGCCTGCGAATTGGGAAGTGAAGTAACAGCGACAACCTCCACGCGATTGAACCAGCACCACAGGCTCTAGCCCACCGACACGGATGACACGGACTACCAACCTGCACCAGGAAGCCGCCATGACCACTCGCATGCTCTTTAACCGACGACATGCTTCTGCGCTACTGTGTGGCTTGCTGCTTTCCTTGTCGACCGCGTGGCTCACGGCCGCCGAACTGGAACCGGTACAAGTCGGCGCGCCGGTGAAGCTGGAAGTTTTCCCCACGCAGGTCAAACTATCGGGCCAGCGCCAGCGGCAACAGTTGGTCGTCACCGGGCATTACGCAGACGGCGCGGTGCAAGACTTGACGCGCGTCGCCGAGTTCGTTCCCAGCGCGACGAACATCGTCACCATCGAACAAGCCATTGTCCGCCCGCAAGCCAATGGCACGACCGAAATCACCATCAGCGCCGGCGGACAACAGGTAAAGGTGCCGGTCGCAGTCGCCAATGTCGAGCAGCCCGATCCGCTGTCGTTCCAGTACGACGCCATGGCCGCGATGACCAAGAACAGTTGCAACTCCGGCGCGTGCCACGGTTCGCCCAGCGGCAAAGGCGGCTTTCGGCTTTCGCTCTTGGCGTTCGATCCCGAACTGGATCGGCAAACGCTGCTACGCGAAGAATACGGTCGCCGCGTCAATCCGATCGCGCCTGATAGCAGCCTGCTGTTGACCAAACCGATGATGAAAGTGCCGCACGGCGGCGGCTTGAAACTGAAGAAGAGCGACGCCGCCTACCAGGTCCTGCACGACTGGATCGCCGAAGGCGCACAAGTCGATCCGCCCAGTGCGCCGCGCTGCGTGAAGATCGAAGTCTATCCCCCTTCGGGCCGCGAACTAAAGCGCCCAGCGCATACGCAGCAGATGGCGGTGCTCGCGCACTACAGCGACGGATCGATTCGCGATATCACGCCGCTCGCTTGCTACGCCAGCAGCGATCCCGACGTCGCCGACGTTTCGGTCGATGGCCTGGTCGTCGGTCACGATCGCGGCGAAACGGCGATCGTCGTGCGTTACCTGGAGTTCGTCGAGTCGTCGTTCCTCACCTTCGTCAAAGACGTCGAAGGCTTCGCCTGGAACGACCCGCCCGTCAACAACTACGTCGATGAACACGTCTATGCGAAGCTGAAGAAGCTAAAGTTCCTCCCTTCGGAAACGTGCACCGATGAAGAGTTCATCCGCCGTGTGCAGTTCGATGTGATCGGCCTGCCGCCAACGGTCGCGGAAGTCACCGAGTTTCTCGCCGACACCTCGCCTAACAAGCGGCAAGCGCTCGTCGATCGCCTGCTGCAGCGGCCTGAATTCGCCAAGTTCTGGGCGCTCAAGTGGGGCGACTTGTTGAAGCTCACCACCGCTGCGGTCGGCGATCAAGGCGTGCACAAGTACCATCGCTGGGTCGAACAGGCGTTCGCCACCAACATGCCGTACGATCAGTTTGCGACCGAACTGCTGACCGCTTCCGGCAGCACGCTCGAACATCCGCCCGCCAACTTCTATCGCACCTCGACCGATCCCAACGAATGCGTCGAGAACGTCTCGCAAGTGTTCCTAGGCGCGCGGCTGCAATGTGCCAAGTGCCACAACCATCCGTTCGAACGGTGGACGCAAGACAACTACTATGGCATGGCCGCGTTCTTCAATCGCGTGCAGCGCAAGAAGTCGAACGTGCCTGGCGAGATGGTGATTTACATGGCCAAAGGGGGCGAAGTCACGCAGCCGCGCACCGGCCAGCAGATGAAGCCTTGGCTGCCGCTGACCGGCTCGATTGATCCGCCGGCGGACGAAGATCGCCGCGACAAGCTGGCCGCCTGGCTAGTGCAGCCGGACAATCCGTTCTTCGCCAAGGTGGAAGCCAACCGCATCTGGAGCCAACTGCTGGGCCGCGGCCTGGTCGAACCCAATGATGACTTCCGCGAGTCGAACCCGCCTGCGAACGCCGACCTGCTCGACGCGCTAGCCAAGGACTTTGCCGCGCACAAGTACGATCGCAAGCACGTCATTCGCACGATCGTCAACAGCCGCACCTATCAGGCCAGCTTCCGCACCAACGACTTCAATAAGACCGATGTGAAGTACAACTCGCACTATCAGCCGCGGCTGCTCTCGGCCGAGCAACTGCTGGATGCGATTTGCCAACTGACCGCGGTCGATGAGAAGTTCCCCACGCTGCCTGCCGGTACCAAAGCGACGCAGCTTCCCGCCCCCGACATGGCGCAAAGCGAGTTCCTCAAGATCTTTGGCCAGCCTGAACGGCAAACCGTGTGCGCATGCGAGCGTTCCGGCGAGTCGAACCTCGGCATGGCGATTCAGTTTTTCAATGGGCCGCTGGTCTATGGCAAGCTGCGCGACGCCAACAATCGCTTCCGCCGCCTCCTGAACGAACAGAAGTCCGACGAAGAGATCATCAACGAACTGTATCTCGCTGGCGTGTCGCGCAAGCCCAACGCCAAGGAACTCGAAACCAGCCTCAAGCACATCGCCAGCAAGCCCGATCGCGCTGCAGCGCTCGAGGACATCTGCTGGGCGATCCTGAACACCAACGAGTTCCTCTTCCAACATTAGTAGTCCCCTCGCCGCTTACCAACATCCGCCTCTTGTGAATGAGAGGACTACCAATCGCTATGAAATCTTTCGTTGCTTCGCTGCTGCTTCTGCTCTGTGCCGCGCCGGTCTTGGCCGAGCCGGTGAGCTTCAAACGCGACATCGCGCCGCTGCTGCTCGATAATTGCCTGGCGTGTCACGGACCGAAGAAAGCCGAAGGGGGCTATCGCATCGACTCGTTCGAGCGCGTGATGAAAGCCGGCGATAGCGAAGCCGCGCCGTTCACCGCCAAGGACGTCGACGATAGCGAATCGTATCGCCGCCTGATCACTGACGACCACGCCGAACGGATGCCGAAAGACGGCGATCCACTCGCTGCGCCGCAAATCGCCCTGTTCAAGCAATGGATCGACGAGGGAGCCGCGTACGACGGCGGCGATCCCAAAGCGCCGCTGGCTTCGATCATTCCCGCGCCGACGCATCCCAGCGCGCCCGAAAGCTACGCCAAGGCGATTCCCGTGACGGCGATCGCTTTCAGCCCCGATGGCCAGCAACTGTACGTCGGCGGCTATCACGAAATCACCGTGTGGAATCCGCACGACGGACAATTAATTCGCCGGATTGGCAACATCGGCCAACGCGTGTTCAACATCAGCTTCAGCCCTGATGGCAAGCTGATCGCGGTTGCTTGCGGCGCGCCAGGTCGATTTGGCGAAGTGCGTCTGCTGAAGGCCGAAGACGGCAGCGTCGCGCATGTCGTCGGCATGACCAGCGACGTTGTGTACGACGCGCAGTTCAGCCCCGATGGCGCTCGCCTGGCGAGCGCGGCGGCCGATGGCACGATTCGCTTGTTCGATGTCGCTTCGTGGCAGGAACAACAAACGATCACCAGCCACAGCGACTGGGTGATGGCAGTCGCTTGGAGTCCCGATGGCGGCAAACTCGCTTCGGCCAGCCGCGACAAGACCTCCAAAGTCTTCGACACGAAGACCGGCGACTTGATCGTCACGTTCTCGCAGCACAACCAACCAGTTAAAGGCGTGTTCTGGCACGCCGATAACGACAAGGTCTTTACCGCAGGCAGCGACAAGCAGCTTCGTCGTTGGCAACTGGGCGAGGCCAAGCAGCTCGGCAATATCGGCTTCGGCGACGAGGTCTACAAGCTGGCCAGTGGCGCAGCCGACTTCTTCTTCGCCGCCAGCGCCGACAAGAGCGTGCGCCAGTTCAAACGGGCGGATGGTGGCCAAGTCAAGCAGCTCAATGGCATGACCGATGCGGCGCTGTGTGTGGCGCATCACGCCGAGAGCAATCGGGTCGCCGCTGGCGGCTTTGATGGTCGCGTGATCGTGTGGAACCTGGCCGACGACAAGCCCGTCGCCAACTTCATTGCCGCGCCCGGGTATCCGAAGCCCTAGCGCTCGCTGGCTTTCCCGAAAGCGGCATGCCGGCAGCGTCGCGATGCGGACGAGAGCCCATGTCGCTGAACCCTTACGAGCCGCCGCAGGAAGACCAGCGCCCGCCGCGGCTCAATCTGGGCCGCTTTCGCCATCTGTGGCTGGTGCCGTTGTTTGCGGTGGTTGGTACGATTCCCGCGGTCATTCACGCGACGGCGCTCCTCATCGCTCCTCCGCCGCAAGCGATCCAAGCGTGGCAACAACTGCCTGGAATCGCGATCGTTGGCTTTTTCGTTGGCGCGTTCATTGGGCTCGTGGGCGCTGTTCTGGACATCATTCGCTACCGATGACAGGTGGGTGCTGCCCGCTCTCTGGCGTCCCACTCTTGCCCAGCGGCCCTAGTCTGCGGTACGCTGGCCGACCGCTGGTTACTCCCCGCCAAGGGACGCCCGATGCTTGAGTTGTACGCCAAAATCGAAGAAGCTGTCGCCGCCATCCGCAAAGTCTGGAGCGGCAAACCGCACGCCGGCATTATCCTGGGCACTGGCCTGGGCGGCCTCGTGAAAAACATTCAGGTGGAAGCCAGCCTCGACTACGAGGAGATTCCGCACTTTCCCAAGAGCACCGCGATCAGCCATCGCGGCCGCCTGGTGTGTGGCACACTCAATGGCCTGCCGGTCGTCGCCATGGAAGGACGCTTTCACTTGTACGAAGGCTATCCGCTCCAGCAAATCACGTTGCCGGTGCGCGTGATGAAGGCGCTCGGCGCGAACCTGCTGGTCGTTAGCAACGCTTGCGGCGGCATGAATCCGTACTACAAGTCCGGCGACATCATGATGATCGAGGATCACATCAACCTGATGGGCGACAATCCCTTGATCGGCATCAACGACGATCGCTTGGGCCCGCGTTTTCCTGACATGTGCGAACCGTACGAGCAAAAGCTCGTCGATCGCGCGCTGGCAGTGGCGCGACGTGAGAACATCGTTGCGCATAAAGGCGTGTTCGTCGCTGTCGCGGGACCGAACCTGGAAACTCGCGCCGA
Source organism: Planctomycetota bacterium (assembly GCA_023417165.1). Classification (GTDB taxonomy): domain Bacteria; phylum Planctomycetota; class Planctomycetia; order Pirellulales; family Pirellulaceae; genus JAEZGD01. The sequence goes on along the minus strand of JAEZGD010000289.1, from coordinate 1,477 downwards.
ATATCGCTTCTTGCGCATGATCGGTGCGGACGTGGTCGGTATGTCGACCGTGCCCGAAGTCGTGGTCGCAGTGCACGCCGGCATGCGCGTGGTGGGCTTCTCGATCATCACCGATATGTGCTTGCCTGATTGCCTTGAACCGGCCGATGTGCCGAAGATCATCGCCATCGCTAACGCCGCCGAGCCCAACCTGTGCAAGCTGGTGATGGGCGTCCTGGCCGAAGAAAAGGCCTCTTAAAAATCGCGCGTCCATGGTTGGACCAAGTAGGATGAAGCCAGGCTTCGTTCGATAATCACATGATGGACGAAGGATGGCTTCGTCCTACAGGGCAAGAAGAAGCAAGGAGCTTCTTCGCAGGCAATTCCCCTAGTTGGACTTCGACTCTTGATCGATCCGGCCGTTTGTCCTCCTGCTTTCATCCAAAAGGCGCACGATACGATTCGCAGCGTGTGGTCGGCCAAGCCGCGCACCGCAGTGATCTTGGGATCGGGCCTGGGCAGCGTTACGGCGGGGATCGACGTCGACGCGGAGTTTGCCTATCACAAGCTGCCGCACTACCCGCGCTCGACCGCGCTCGGCCACGCTGGGCGACTTTTGTGCGGCCAGTTCGAAGGCCAGCCGCTGGTGGTGATGAGCGGTCGCTTTCATCTGTACGAAGGCTATCACGAGACCGAGATCGCGCTGCCGATCTGCGTCTTGCACGCGCTCGGGGTCGAGACGCTGATCGTCACCAACGCCAGCGGCGGCCTGAATCCGAAGTTCCGCTCCGGCGAGATCATGGCAATCGCCGACCATATCAACATGCTCTCGCCAGGCGCGCGGGCGAAGCAATGGCTGCAGAGCGACACGCCGTTTCAAGCGGGCTGCCGATCGTACTATGATCCGCAGTTGATCGAAGCGGCCGAGGCGATCGCGCGACGCGAAGACTTCGTCTGTCATCGCGGCGTGTATGTCGGCGTGCCCGGGCCAAACTACGAGACGCGCGCCGAATACCGCTTCATGCGCAAGATTGGCGGCGATGCAGTTGGCATGTCGACCATTCCCGAAGCGATCACCGCCAGGCATTTGGGCCTGCGCGTGCTGGGGCTCTCGATCATCACCAATGTGGCTTGCCCCGATGGCCCTTCCAAGACCACGCCGGAAGAAGTTTGCCGCCTAGCCGCTAGCGCCGAAGGCAGCCTGCGCCAGATCGTGCGCGGCATCGTGGCTCTCAATCCGTAGTCAGCTCGCTCCGCGGGCTTGAAAATCTCTGCGGAGCGCCGGCGGCGTCATCAAACACCGCCAAAGAGCTTACGTCCCATGAAAGCCGCTCGTTAAACCGAGCGGCTTCTGCAAACGCTGGGCAACTACTTGCGTCCCGCGGTCACCTGCTTGAAGTTATCAGTGCGGAACGGCGAAGCCGGCAGACCGGCTTTGTTGACCAAGTTCGGCGTGGCGAGATCGTTCCAGCCAAACCGCACGGCCACCGGCTTGGCG
>JAEZGD010000257.1 GCA_023417165.1 Planctomycetota bacterium | reverse complement strand
GGCTTCGCCCTACCGGATCTGACTTATGCCAGGCCGCGTTTCTTCAGTTCGCTGACCACGTTCTGCACGATCTGTGCGACGTTCTCGGGATCGACTTCGTCGTTGATCGGACAGCCGCCGCAAGGCTCATCCGAGAACCCTTCTGCCGCCAGCAGGCATTGCAGTTGGTCTTTCAGCTTGTCGAGCGCGAGCACCTGGCTCGGCGCCTTCGGCGAGCGTCCTTCGCCTGGCTCGATGCCGCGCAACCGCAGCGCCTGGCGGAAGCCTTCCGGGAACTCGGCCGAATAGAGCATCGCATCGAACAGCTTCAGCAAGCGATATTGCAGATCGCGCGCTTCGTCGATCCGCTGCGCCATCGTCAGGTCGTACAGCTTGCGCGTGATTTCGGGCACGACGCCGCTGGTGGCGTTCGTACCGCCATCGCAACCGATCAGCAGCATCGGCATCAGCGCCGCATCCCAGCCCGTCAAGAATGCGAACTCCGGACGTAGCGGGCGCACCGCCGCGATCATGCGCATCATGTGCGGCAAGTCGCCACTGCTATCCTTGATGGCCACAATCTTGTCGCATTCTTCGGCCAATCGCTGCACGGTCGGCACGTCGATCGGCGATGCGAACATCGGAATGTTGTACAGCGTGATGTCGATCGGCGAGTTATCGGCGATCTCTTTGAAATAGGCATACACGCCGGCGGGCGACAGCTTGTAATAAAACGGCGCGACAATCGCGACCGCACGCACGCCCAGCTGATGATAGTATTCGCAAGCCGCGATCGTTTCGCGCGTGTTGGCTTCGGCCGCGCCGGCCAAGATCGGCACTCGCCCGCGCGTTTGATCGGCGATGATCTCGATGATGCGCCGCCGCTCTTCCACGGTAAATCGCGTGAACTCGCCGGTCGAACCGTTGGGATACAGCCCATGCACGCCATGATCGATCAGCCAATCGACATAACGTCGGGTGTTGGTTTCACAGATCTCGCCGCGGCGATCGAGCGGCACAATATTCGGCGTGAAAATGCCAGAAAGGCGTTGAGCAGGCATGGCGATCTTCATTAGGTCCCACCGCACGGCGAAACGCCGCAGCAGGACAGTGCAATATTTGGGAGCAGCCGAGAGCCGCGCCACTCCTACGATTTCGGACGTGTGCGAGGCAGACTGCCGGGCGGTTGGCGGCGTCGCTACAATGCGAACCATCGGCACGGTCGCACGGCGGGTTTTTCATCATAATCGCGAGATTTCCCGCTGGTAAGGCCGTGGCCCTGATCTTCAACGAGGAAAGTGTGGCGCAGCACAAGCGACGGCATCGACAATCGCAGACTCAGGACGGACCACTCCCCTCTTTGGCTGATGGTCAACCCGCCCGGCCGTCGTTCGCCCGCAATAGCGGCATCGTGCTGCTCGTGGCCCTGCTGATCGCGTGCTATGTCGTGCTGTTTTATAGCGCGCATGGCTTTCGGCAGCAGATTCTAACGCTGCTGTTTGTTCCCGATGTGGTGATGCGCAGTTGGGGCGCCAACGGCGAACTCGCGCTCGGTATGGTCGATCGCTTGCCGCTGCTGGCCGTGGCGCTCGGCATTCTCGCCATCGCCTGGGCGAGCGGGTCGCTGTTTGTGCGTGGCTGGAAGCTCGACACGCGCCTGACGCGACTCGAAACGGAACTGTTCAGCATCGGACTCGGACTTAGCTTGTGGTCGATCTGGACGCTGCTCGTCGGCTTGATGGGACTGCTGTCGCAAACGTGGCTGGTATGGTTGCCTGCGGTGCCAATTGCGTCGCTGGCCGGTTTTCAAATGGCGGCGCGCCGTGCGGAGTTGGTCGAGCCGCGCGCGCCAACGAATCGCAGCAGCGACTGGCTCTGGCCAAGCATGCTGCTGCTCGGCGTGCCGTTTGTGTTGCTGTATGTGCCGGCCGCAGTGCTGCCGCCGCGGCCGATGCTCGAATTTGACGTGATGGAGTATCACCTGCAAGTGCCGAAGGAATGGTTCGCGGCGGGGCAGATCACCTTCCTGCCGCACAATGTCTATGGCAACATGCCGCTCGGCGCGGAGATGTTCTCGCTGCTGGGCATGACGCTGATGCCGGGCGAGGATGGTTGGTGGTACGGCGCTCTGGTCGGTAAAACGATCATGGGTATGACGCCGGTGCTTACCGCACTGTTGCTGTATGCGGCTGGCAAGCGATTGGGATCGACCACTGCTGGCGTCGTCAGCGCGCTGGTTTATCTGTCGACGCCGTGGATTCATCTCGTTTCCGTTACGGGCCGCAATGAAGGCGTTTTGGCGTTTTATCTGGCGCTCGCGGTCTATGCGGTGTGGCTCTGGCGCCGCGAACCAAACGAATCCTCGCCGTCGCCGTCGCCGTCGCCGATCGCCCAATCGCACTTCCTGAAGCTCGCGGGCTTCTTTGCCGGTTCGGCGGCCGCCGTGAAGTACACCGCCGTGCCGCTGGTACTGCTGCCGCTATTATTGGCAGTGGCCTTCGCCGAGCGGCGCTTTGCCTGGCGTCCCGCGGCGATCTTTTTGGTCGGTGCGCTGGCGGCTTGCGGATTGTGGTATGCCAAGAATGCGGCGCTTGCCGGCAATCCAGTCTATCCGCTGGCGGGCAGCGTTTTCGGTGGCGAAACGCGCACGCCTGAGAAGATCGCGCAGTGGCAAAACGCTCATCGCGTGCCGCCCTATTCGCTCGGCGAACTCGCCAGCGAATCTCAGCGTTTGCTGATCGGCAGTTCGTGGCTGAGTCCATTGCTCGTGCCGCTCGCCGCGCTTGCACTGTTAGCGGTTCCACATCGTCGCACCGCGTTGTGGTTGGCGATGCTATTGGTATTTTACTTGCTCGGCTGGTTCGTGCTCACGCATCGACTCGATCGTTTTTGGACGCCGGCGATTGTCTTGGTCGCGTGGTTGGCAGGCATTGGCGCGACGTGGTCGACGCTCGGCGCCTGGCGGCACATTTTGGTGACGTTGCTGTTCTGGGGATTAGTGTCGAACTTCCTGGTGATCGCTTCGGCTTGGTACGTGCCCGAGGCCGAAGAGCAACTCGCCGATAATCGGTTTGCCGTTTCGCTGGCCGCACTGCGCGAAGCAAATCTCTCAGCGGCGCATCGCTACTTAAACGAGCATTGCCCGCGCGATTATCGCGTGCTGTTGGTCGGTGCTGCGCAGCCGTTCGATTTGAAGGTGCCTGCTCTGTACAACACCTGCTTTGACGAAGTGTGGTTCGATCGGTTGCTCAAAGATCGTGACCGCTTCGCGCGGCAAGCAGCGCTGCGCGAGCAGAAGGTCGCTTATGTGCTCGTTCATTGGGGCGAGATCGAACGTTATCGCAGCCCCAGCAACTACGGGTTTAGCGATTACATTACGCGCGAGCTGGTGAGCCAAGAGCTTGTGCAACCCAAGCTGTGGCGCAAAGTGCTCGCAAGTCGCGGCGGCGAATGGGAAATCTACGAAGTCATCGGCGCGGTCCCCTTGCCCGAGTAGGACAAAGCACGGCTTCGTCCTACTTTGCTAGCATCGCCACCATCTGCTCTTGCCGATCGCCGTACGATGGCCTAGGTTAACTCCACTGCGCTCGCTGCTATCATCACTCGGCAGCCGCCGCGCAGGCAGTGTCAGGGAAGACGTGCTAAGAAGCGAGACAGGGAATGAGTCAAGTTCTGCAACCATCGCCAGCGCCGCTGCGTGGCGAAACCGATCCTGCGGCGGCTGCCGCTGAATTGACGACCGCGATCGAGCGTACCACCCACTGGTTAAGCGAGCGTCAGCACGCCGATGGCCATTGGTGCGCCGAACTCGAAGGCGATTCGATCCTCGAAAGCGAATATATTCTGCTGCTGGCATTCCTCGGGCGCGAGCAATCCGACGAAGCCCGCCAGGCGGCCAATCATCTGCTGAAGTTGCAGCTTCCCAACGGCGGCTGGAACATGTATCCCGGCGGAGCCGTCGAGATCAGCGGCAGCGTGAAAGCCTATTTCGCCCTGAAGCTTACCGGTCACGATCCCGAAGCGCCCTACATGCGCCGCGCGCGGCAATGCATTCGCGAACATGGTGGCGCCGATGCGGTCAACAGCTTTACGCGTTTTTACCTGGCACTGCTCGGACAAATCTCGTACGACCATTGCCCCGCGGTGCCGCCCGAGGTGGTGCTACTGCCGGATTGGTCGCCGATCAATATCTATCGCATGAGCGCCTGGTCGCGCACGATCGTGGTGCCGCTGTCGATCATGTGGGCGCATCGCCCGGTGCGCGCGGTTGCCGCGGAACATGGCATTAGCGAGTTATTCTTGCGCGATCCGGCCGAATGGCCTGCGCTGCACTGCCCTGGCCTGGAACGCAGCCAAGGCGTTTTCTCGTGGAATTACTTCTTTCGGACGGTCGATCGCACCTTGAAGCAGGCAGAGCACATTGGCTTCAAGCCGCTGCGCGCTCGCGGACTGGCTGCGGCCGAGCGCTGGATGACTGATCGTTTTGCCAAGAGTGATGGCCTGGGCGCGATCTTTCCGCCGATTGTCTGGAGCCTGATCGCCCTGCGTTGTTTGGGCTACTCGGACGATAGTCCTGAAGTGCAATACAACCATCGCGAGCTCGAAAAACTGATGATTCGCGAAGGCGAATGCCTGCGGCTGGAGCCTTGCCGCTCGCCCGTGTGGGACACCGCCATCACGCTGCGTGCCCTGACCGCAGCCAATGTCGATACCAGCGATCCGCGCTTCGCCCGGGCGGTGGATTGGCTGCTGCAAAAGGAAGTCCGCTCGCCTGGCGATTGGTCACGGTTTGTCAAAGCGCAACCGGCCGGCTGGTACTTCGAGCACAATAACGAGTTTTATCCCGACGTCGACGACACCATCATGGTATTGATGGCACTGCGACCTTTGATGTCGGACGAAACCAACGTCGCCGCGTTCACAGCTTCGGCGCGTTCAGCGGGGCAAGAATTGTTGCGACGCGATCAAGCCTTGGCCGCGGCCCAGCGTGCCATTCACTGGCTGCTGGCGATGCAGAATCGCGATGGTGGTTGGGGGGCGTTCGACAAGGACAACGATCGCGAGTTCCTCTGTCATGTGCCGTTCGCCGATCAAAACGCCATGATCGACCCCAGCACGCCGGATATCACCGGGCGGGTGCTGGAAGGTCTGGCATTCTGGGGCTATGAGCAAGGACACCCGGCGATCGATCGCGCTGTCGCTTACGTGCGCAAGCATCAAGAAAGCGATGGCAGTTGGTTCGGCCGTTGGGGCGTCAACTATTTGTACGGCACGTGGCAATGCGTGGTCGGCTTGCGAGAGATTGGCGTGCCGGCTGATGATCCTGCCATTCGCGCTGGCGTGAAGTGGTTGCTGTCGGTGCAGCAAGCCAGTGGTGCGTGGGGCGAATCGCCAGATAGCTACGAAGAACCTAGCCTGCGGGGACAAGGTCC
>JAEZGD010000186.1 GCA_023417165.1 Planctomycetota bacterium | reverse complement strand
ACGTCAGCCCCCTGAATCCGTGAATTTTTGATGGTTGCCAGATAGAAACCGAAGCCGCAATCAGGGGACAAGCGTCCCCCGCTCAGGAGATTTACTTCACCCCGGCCAGAATACCCAGGAAACTATCGACCTTCAGCGAAGCCCCGCCGACCAGCGCGCCGTCGATGTTGGGCTGCGACAGCAGTTCCGCCGCGTTGTCGGCCTTTACGCTGCCACCGTACTGAATTCGTACCGCGTCAGCCACGTTTTTGCTATAGCGATCGGTCAGCAACTGACGCAGCGTGGCGTGCACTTCTTCGGCCTGCGCCGGCGTGGCCACTTTGCCGGTGCCAATCGCCCAGACGGGCTCGTAAGCAATGACGACGCGCGACATGTCTTCGTGCGAGAAACCGCCCAGCGAGCCATCGAACTGCTCGGTCACCACCTGGGTGGTCGTGCCGGCTTCGCGCTCGGCCAACAGTTCGCCCAGGCAGACGATCGGAATCAGCCCTGCAGCGAGCGCCGCAGCGGTCTTCTTCTTAACAGATTCGTTCGTTTCGCCGAAAAATTGGCGACGTTCGCTATGGCCCAGGACCACGTACTGGCAGCCGATATCGACCAGCATCGCGGCGCTCAACTCGCCGGTGAAGGCGCCGTTGGGCTCGGAATACATATTCTGAGCACCCAGCCCGACGTCCTTGCCAGCGCTTTTCAGCACTTCGCGGACCGCGTCCAAGTAGACGCTCGGCGGGCAAATCGCCACGTCGGCGGGCTCGCTCGAGCCACGCTTTTCGGCAATCCCGCGCGCCAGCGCAATGCTCTCGGCGCGGTTGAGATTCATCTTCCAGTTACCAGCGATAAACGGGCGACGCGGCACGTACTAGGCTCCAGGCAAGGGCGAGATTTGCTTGTTGAACAGGGCGGCCAGCTTCCGGATCTGGTCGCACAACTCGGCATATTGCTGCGGCAATAGCGCCTGGGGACCGTCCGACTTGGCCTTTTCAGGGCAATCGTGAACTTCGATATGCACGCCGTCGGCGCCCACCGCGATACCGGCCAACGCACAAGGCGGAATCAGATCCGGCTTGCCGGTGGCATGGCTGGGATCGACGATGATCGGCAGGTGCGATAAGCCCTTCACCACCGCGACCGACGCGATGTCGTACAGGTTGCGGGTGTGCTTGTCGAAGCCCTTGATGCCGCGCTCGCACAGCACCACATCGTTGTTGCCTTGCGACAGGATGTATTCGGCGCTCATCAGCAGGTCTTCGACCGTGGCGCTCATGCCGCGCTTCAGCAGCACCGGCTTCTTGGTCAAACCGACTTCGAGCAGCAGCGCGAAGTTCTGCATGTTGCGAGCGCCGATCTGGATCATGTCCGAGTATTCGGCCACGACTTCGACGTTGCGTGTGTCGGTGACTTCGGTCACGACCGGCATGCCATACTTGTCGCCGACTTCACGCAAGATCTTGAGGCCATCGACGCCCAGGCCTTGAAAGGCATAGGGGCTGGTGCGGGGCTTGTAAGCGCCGCCGCGGAAGATATTCGCGCCCGCAGCACGCACCGCCTTGGCGATGGTGTCCATGCGTTCGGGCTCTTCGACCGAGCAAGGCCCGGCGATCATGGCGAGGTTGCCGCCGCCGATCTTGACGCCGCGCACTTCAACAATGCTGGGCTGTGGATGGGCGTCTTTGCTGGCCAACTTGTACGGAGGCATCACTGGCATCGCATCGGCCACGCCAGGAATAGAACGTAGCTGTTCGACGGTGATATTCCGCTCGTCGCCGATCAGGCCCAGGATCGTGCGATACGTCCCGCGGCTAAGGTGGGTCTTAAAGCCAAGGCTTTCGACTCGTTGGAGAATGTGCTGAAGCTCGGCCTCAGAGATATCAGATTTGAGGACAACGATCACGGGCGCGACGTCCGAAACGGTTACAGGAAAGAGCGTTAACGCAAGTCTAGTGGAATCCAGCAGTGTAATTCAGCGGATGCCACGGCGTCGAGGGGGAATCGACGACTTCCTAGAGCGTAAGAGCCGCACCGGCGTTACCTGAGGCAGGCACCAAAACAGACGCAAGCCATTTACTGAAAACAGCTTACAGCTTGCGAACCACATTTCGAGACGAAGCCGCGAAATCCTGGTTCGCGCGACTTCGGCTTATAGCACCTCCGAGGAAGGAGGAGGCGATCGCCCTTTCACTCCACCGGCGTGGCGCGGGGATAGGAGCCGAGCACGTTGAGTTTCAGTGATTTGGCTTCCAGCGAGGCAAGGGCGCGACGGACCTTGAGATCGGCGGCGTGACCTTCCAATTCGACAAAGAAGAGGTACTCGGCCTTCGCACCTGGGAGGGGGAACGACTCGATCCAGGTGAGATTCAGCCGGTTGCGTTTGAAGATGTTCATCGTATCGGCCAGCGAGCCGGGGCGATGATGAATCTGGAACATCAGCGACGTCTTGTCGTTGCCGGTCCGCTTGGGTTCTTCGCCACCGATAACCGCGAAGCGGGTGACGTTGTCGGCGTTGTCTTCGATATTGGCCGCGAGCACTTCCAGTCCATACGCCACGCCTGCCTGGCGACTGGCGATGGCGGCGATGCCGGGCTTTTCGGCCGCCAGTTGTGCCGCTTTGGTGGTACTAGACATTTCCACCAGCTTCACGCCTGGCAAGTGCTTCGCCAGCCATTCGCGGCACTGCGACAGCGCTTGCGGCTTGCTGTACACCTCTTTGATGTCCGCGCGCGGGCCTTTGCCAAGCAAATTGTGATGGATGCGCAGTTGCACTTCGCCCGTGATGCGCAGCGGCTTTTTCGCAAACGTCCCGAGCGTATCGACAATGCGGCCGTCGGTGCTGTTTTCGATGGGCACCAGTCCATAGGCACATTGCTGACGCTCGACCGCTTCGAAGACGGTCGCGATGGTCGAGACCGGCACCAGTTCAGCGCTCGAGCCAAAACGCTCGAGTGCCGCGATATGGCTGTAGCTGTATTCCGGCCCTAAGTAGGCCACGCGCGGCGCTTGCAACAGTGCTTGGATGCCGCTCGCCAGCTCGCGCGCGATGGCGTGCACCGCGCTTTTGCCGAGCGGTCCTGCGTTGTGCTCGACCGCCCAGGCGGCATAAGCGACAGGATCGATTTCGCCGCCGGCTTTCGCGCGTTCGTTGAGCAGTTCCCAGATGCGCCGATCGAGATCCGCAACGCTAGTCGACCCCTTCTTAGCCATTCAGTCGCTCGCTTCACTACAATTTCTACAACCGAACTCTGCCCAAACTGCCAATTTGTCGCTCACGAAATCGAAGTCTGTTTTGTGGCGTCAAATTGGCAGC
>JAEZGD010000125.1 GCA_023417165.1 Planctomycetota bacterium | reverse complement strand
GGCGATGTGTGTCGCGTATTACAATTTCGCGTGGCGCACCCGCCATGCAGACGACAGCGGCAAAGCTGGCAAGAAGCGCCCCACCGCCTCTATGATGGCAAAGGTGACGGACCATCTTTGGACTTTTGAAGAGTTGTATAATACGGTCATTCAGCATGGCTGAGAACCAAGACAACCGATCTCTGGTGATGGAAATTGCTGAGGTCCATCACATTCGCGGCGTGGGGACATGCGTGATAGGAACTGTCGTGTGTGACCGGATTGCCTACAAAGACAAGGTTATGGTTGACGGTATCGGCTTCACAAAGGAGCTAACTGTGGGCGGCGTGGAAGCCTTCAGGAAGACGAATCAGTGTGGCGAACGGGGTGAAACTGTTGGAATGCTTCTAATTGGCGATGTACTCCGCGAACTAGTTCCGGGTGTATCGGTCGGAATGAAGATATACCGCCTGTGACCTAACGTGTCACTGAAATGAGCGCACTACCAGGCGGCTACGATTTTTGACACCATGGGCGTTCCTCGTTACGCTGAAACTCTCCGCTGGAGGTCGCACTGCGGCCCACCAGTCTCGCCAGACGTGATTCCCCCCTGTGGTCCCCGCGAAGGAAGTCCTCGATGCGCTTGTTTTGCCGGCTTGTGATCGGTGTGCTGACGTTGCTGCCGTGCGCCGTTGGTAGCGCTGAGCCACAGTGGAGCCAATTCCGCGGGACAGATGGTTCGGGTCATTCCAGCGCGACCGGCTTGCCTGACAAGATCGGCGAGAACGAGCACGTGCGTTGGAAGACGCCGCTGACCGGCAAAGCCTGGTCGAGTCCCGTCGTCTGGGGCGATCAAGTCTGGGTCAGCAACGCCAGCAAAGACGGCAAGCAGCTCGATGCGGTCTGTCTCGATTTCAAGACCGGCGCAATCGTCCACAACGTGCGCGTCTTCGACATCGCCGAGCCGATGTTCTGCTATGACTACAACAGCTATGGCTCGCCCACGCCTGCGATCGAAGCCGGGCGGATCTATGTTTCGTTTGGTTCGGCGGGCACTGCCTGTCTGGATACCCGCAGCGGCGAGATGCTGTGGAAGCGGCAAGACCTGAAATGCGATCACCATCGTGGCCCGGCGTCGTCGCCGATCCTGCATGGCGACCTGCTGCTGCTGCAGTTCGATGGTTTCGACGTGCAATATGTCGTTGCGCTCGACAAGCACACCGGCGAGACCGTGTGGAAGCAGGATCGCGCCTTCGACTATAAAACCAATAACGGCGACGCCAAAAAGGGCTATGGCACGCCCGCGGTCTTTCGCATCGGCGGGCGCGACCTGGCAGTGTGTCCTGCCGCTGTGGCCACCGAAACCTTCGATGCCAAAACGGGCGAACTGCTGTGGACCGTGCGCCACGAAGGCATGAATGTGGCCGCTCGCCCGCTGTATGGCGAAGGGCTGCTGTTCATCACCAATGGCATGGGCCGCATTATCGCAGTGCCGCCAGAAGGCAGCGGCGATATCACGCAAAATATCGTCTGGACCGGCCACAAAGGCGTGGTCAAACGGTCGTCGCCCATCCTGGTAGACGACCTGCTCTATATGGTCACTGACGACGGCATCGCGACGGCGCTGGAAGCCAAGACCGGCAAGAATGTCTGGACGAAACGCCTGGGCGGCGAATTCTCGGCTTCGCCGGTCTATGCTGACGGCAAGCTCTACTTCTTGAATATGGAAGGCGAGTCGGTGGTGATCAAACCAGGACGCGAGTACGAAGAGATCTCGCGTGGCAAGTTTGACGATGGCTTTATGGCCTCGCCTGCCATCGCTGGCAAGTCGCTCATCGTTCGCACGCGCGCGGCCGTCTATCGCTTGGAAAAGTAACTAGCGCCCGCGCCAGACGCGCTGAGCAAAGATGCCTGCGACGTAGCCGGCTTTGAATCCCGCGTCGATGTTCACCACGGTCACATTCGACGCGCAGCTATTGAGCATGCCCAACAGCGCCGCCACGCCGCCGAAGCTCGCGCCATAGCCCACGCTGGTCGGCACCGCGATGACCGGGCAATCGACATAGCCGCCCACCACGCTCGGCAGCGCGCCTTCCAAACCGGCGACGACAATGATCGCATCGGCGTCGTGCAAAGTTTCCAGATGCTTTGGCAAGCGATGCGGTCCGGCGACGCCTACATCGTGAATCATCGACACGCTAACGCCCATCCAATCGAGCGTTTCGCGCGCTTCTTCCGCGACCGGCAAATCACTGGTTCCCGCCGTCACCACCGCCACATGGCCGCGATGAGCAAGTGGATCCTGGCCATCACTAAACGGCATGGGAATGTGAAACGTGCGCGCTAGTTCGTTGTAGCGCCCTTGGGTGAACTCTTCGAGCAGCACTTCGGCTTTCTCGGGCGCGACGCGTGTCGCCAGCACCGGCAGCCGCTCGCGCAACAGCCTGCGCACGATCTGTACCAGCACCGGCGCCGGCTTGCCTTCGCCGAAGATCACTTCGGGATAGCCGCAGCGCCGCTGCCGATCGAGGTCGAGCGTCACCCCCGTCCAGGCGGTGTCGCGCGCCGGCTCAATCGCCTTGAGAAAGTCGTCGGTCGAAAGCTGCCCCTGCACTAGCCGGGCGGCCAGTTGATGTATCTCGTCTGCGTGCATACTGCCATCGTAGTTACCGAGTGCCTCCAGGCCAAGTTCCTTCTCATTTCTAAGCCGGGGGGGGCACCGGTTCCGAAGCGTTCATTCCAGCGCAGAAAGCGATGCGCTCGCGGAAGCGACCGCTGCGAAAAGCAGAAGCGTGAAGGCAGAGGCCGACACCATTCGTTTGCGAGCACTGCCGTTTATTGCATCACACCTTCTTTTTTCACAAATAACTCCTACCTTTCTTCGCACCCATGACCAAAGGTGTCACATGCGGCGCGTCTTTAGTTAGGTACGAACCATTCTCTCTTCGACCTTGCTTGGAGCTGCGCCATGCGATTGATGATCCCCAGCGAACGCAACTTCGAAATCTATAACGCGATGCATGCCGATCGGATGTCGCGCCGCAATGCCGCGGCCAGGTTTGGCATCAGCCCGACGCGCGTGCAGCAAATCGTCGCGCAGGTGCAGGCCTTTGTGCTGCATCACGGCGACGAACTCCTGCTAGAAATGCCACCTGAGCTGATGGAAGTCGGTGCTTTGAACCTCTGCCATCAGCGGCTCGGCTATCTGTATCACAAGCTGATGTTGCGCTCTCAGGCGGCCGAAGAAGCCTCCGGTCCAGCCGCGTGCGTGCGGTTCATTCTGGCGGCGGCTCGCTTGACCATCGAACAAACCAAAATTGCCGGACGACTTGGCAAGACACATCGCACGCTCTTGGAAGAAGGCTTTGTCGAGCGCAGTAGCGAACCGTTAGAAGTTGTCTACGAAGAAGACGAGGAAGCAGCCGAAGAATCCGCGCCGCCAACCACGGTGGAAGCAACCACCTCGCCCCCCGCAGGAGGCTGCACAGCGCCGAGCGACGTGCAGCCTGCTTCTGTTGAAAGCGACCAAGTAACGGAAACGCTAACGGTCGACGACGACGCCACTTGCGATCAGATCCTGGTCGCGATGAAGCGTCGCAAACGCGCGCAGGAGCCTGAAATTACCCCTGCACAGTCGCGTCCGAAACCGCGTTAGACAGGCGCGTCCGCAGCGTTCTACCAAGGACGCGTGACGGCGAGCACCTCTTCAGCCAGATGCCCATTGGTGGCGACCGCGTTGCCGGAGTACACGGTGGAAACACCTTTCCAATCCGTGAAACGCCCGCCTGCGCCTTCGATGACCGGCTGCACCGCCGCGGCGTCCCACACTTGCAGGAACAGGTCGACCATTACGTCGGCGCGTCCCGTGGCGATCAGCATAAAGCCATACGCATCGCCCCACGTGCGCGTCAGTCGGCACGACTTTTCGAGGTGATGATAGGCGCTGCGCGCTCCTTGCGGACCAACGCGGTCGAACTTCTTGACTTCGGTGACAACAAAGGTCGCTTCGGAGAGCTTCGTGGTTGACGAGACGCTCGCGCGGACCGGCTCTTCGTCGCCCACGGCGAACCAGGTCGGCCCTCCCGTCGCTGCGTACACGATCTCGGTCGTCGCCGGCGCATAGATCACGCCGAGCACCGGTTGGTCGTCCTTCATTACCGCGACCAACGTGGTGTAGAGCGGCATGCCTGCGATGAAGCTCTTGGTGCCATCGATCGGATCGAGCACCCAGCGATACGCGGACGTGCCGGGCTTTTCGCCATACTCTTCGCCCAGGATCGCATCGTCCGGAAACGCCGCGGCGATCTGCTCGCGAAGCAACATCTCGGACGCGCGATCGGCGGCCGTCACCGGCGAGTCGTCGCCTTTGCGCTCGACCGCCAGCGACTTGCGAAACCACTGCAGCGTGATTGCGCCGGCTTGCTTGGCGGCAGCGACAGCGAGTTGGAGGCGAGCTTGAACTTCTGGATCAGCGGCGGGAGTAAGAGTCATACGAACCGGAAACACAAGGTACTGGTGGGATGGCGAAGGCGAGAGAAAAGCAGTTACGCACCGACAGCGATCTGATCGCCTACTCGCCAGGCGGCGAGGTTGGCGGGATCGCGCTCGATGCGGCGATAGAGCGTGTCGCGTTCGATCGGTTCGCGTCCGGCTTCACTGATCAGGTTGCGAATCTGTTCAACCGTCAGCAGTTCGGGCGTGGTCGCGCCGGCATCGTGATAGATCAGTTCGTGGCGCACGGTGCCGTCGATGTCATCGGCTCCATAGCTGAGTGCCGTCTGCGCGGTGCCGATGCCGAGCATGATCCAATACGCTTTGATGTGCGGGATGTTATCGAGCATCAAGCGGCTGATCGCCATGGTACGCAAGTCCATGATCGCCGACGGCTTCTTGATGTGCGACAAGCCGGTGTTGTCGGGATGGAACGCCAGCGGAATGAAGGTCTGGAAGCCGCCGGTCTCGTCTTGCAACTCGCGCAAGCGGACGAGGTGATCGATGCGGTGATAGTCCTTTTCGATGTGACCATAGAGCATCGTGCAGTTGGTCTTGAGCCCCAGTTGATGCGCGGTGCGATGGATGTCGAGCCACTTGTAAGCGTCCGACTTGTGCTCGCAAATTTGCCCGCGCACTTCGGGATGAAAGATCTCCGCACCACCGCCCGGCATGCTGCCGAGGCCAGCATCGATCAAGTCAAGCAGGATCTCGCGCACCGACTTCTTAGTAAGGAACTCAAACCAGTTGATTTCAACGCCGGTCCACGCCTTGAGGTGCAAGTCGGGATACGCTTCGTGCAGGATGCGCACCAGGTGGACGTACCAATCGTACTTCTTCTGATGATGCAAGCCGCCGACGATGTGCAGTTC
>JAEZGD010000111.1 GCA_023417165.1 Planctomycetota bacterium | reverse complement strand
CCGCAATTCTTGTATCCTGCGCTGCGTACCGAGCTATACATCAAAACGGGTCTGGTGCTGCTCGGCGCCGAGATTCTGTTAAGCCGCCTGCTGGTGCTGGGCTTGCCGGGCATTTTTGTGTCGTGGGTAGTGACGCCCGTCGTGCTGATCGGTACGTACCTGTTTGGTCAGTATATTCTGCGTGTCCCGTCGCGGTCGTTAAACATGGTGATCTCGGCCGACATGTCGGTGTGTGGAGTGTCGGCGGCGATTTCGACTGCCGCGGCCTGCCGTGCGAAGAAAGAAGAGTTATCGCTCGCAGTCGGGCTGTCGTTGGCATTCACCGTCATCATGATGGTCGTCATGCCGATGTTCATTCGGGCGGTGGGCATGAGCGACGTGCTCGGCGGCGCGTGGCTCGGCGGCACGATCGACTCGACAGGTGCGGTGGCGGCGGCTGGCGGCATGCTCAGTCCCACAGCGCTGGCGGTCGCAGCCACGGTCAAGATGATTCAGAACATCTTGATCGGCGCGGTAGCGTTCGGCGTGGCCGTGTACTGGGTGATGTATGTCGATCGTCGCGAGGGGGGCGAGCGTCCACATATCAGCGAGATTTGGCTGCGTTTTCCGAAATTCGTGCTGGGGTTCGTGGGGGCTTCGATCGCGTTCTCGGCCATTTATTCGACCGGTGTGGGCGGTCGCGTCCTGACCGAAACCGCCATCGCCGGCACTAGCGAGATCCTGCGCGGCTGGTTCTTTTGCCTGGCGTTTGTCAGTATTGGGCTGGAGACGAATTTTCGCGCCCTCTCGCGTTACATGCAGGGAGGCAAACCGCTGATCTTGTATGTTTGCGGGCAGACGCTCAACCTGGTGCTGACCTTGCTCATGGCTTGGATTATGTTCGAGAAGGTCTTTCCGCAAGCGGCCTCGGCACTTGGTCAATAATCGGGGCCAGATGGCCAGCCTGGACGAAGGGATGAGGAACGCCGCACGATGAAAGAGCATGCCTCTCAACTGTCGATCAAGCCGCGCGCTTCGTTCCTGATGAGCGATCCGCCCGGCTGGCTGAAACTGGTCGGAGCGTTGGCGGTGCTGGCGGCGATTTGGCTGGTAGCGCTACCGTGGTTGGCGCGGCAGCCGCAGGTGTCTGCACATATCGAGGCGCAAGAAAGCCAAGGGATCGATCCGAGCGCGATGTTCTATAGCGAGCTAGAAATCGTGCCGCCAATCGCGCATCGCGTCGAGCGCCTGCACGAAACGCACGAAGCGGCTTTCTGGAGTCGCTAAAGCCGAGCTTTCCATCCTGCGTTGGCACTGGGGCGTCGCCGGCGCATAATAGGCGGAAATTTCGTCCTCGTCTGGCGACTATCCGACGTATGCCTATTGATGCCACTTGCCCCGGTTGCCAGGCGAAGCTGCGGATTGGCGATGAATTCGCCGGCCAACAAGCGCGCTGCCCGCGCTGCGATACGATTTATACCGTGCCTAAGCTGGAGCAAGCGGCACTCGCGGCAGCAACGGTTGTTGAGCCAGTCGCGCCGGCAGACACAGCCATCAACAATCTCGATCGGCCTGCCGCGGCTGCGCCATCCCCGACTCCGCCTGCGCGCTTCGAACGAGCGCCGGCCGAAACGGATCTACTTTCGGAAGTTTTAGCCGAAGTGGCCGCCCCCGAGGCGGAGATGCCGCCGGCCGATGGCACGCATTGGTTTTTGCGCACGCCAGAAGGACCGATTTATGGGCCGACCAGCGAGGGCAACTTTCAGCGCTGGGTCATGGAGGGCCGTGTGACGCCCGACTGTTTTGTGTCGCCTGGCGATCATCGCTGGCGACCTGCGACCGAAGTCTTTCCCGAGTTGGCCGCTCCGCGTCCGCAGCGCACCTTGCGGCCCGAGGCGATGGCCGCTTTGCAAAAACAGCCGCATCGTGGCGTGCTGATTCTGATCCTGGGCATCATGGGCATCCTCACCACGTGTCCCATTCCCAGCATCATGGCCTGGGTGATGGGTTCGCATGATCTGGACGAGATGCAGATGGGCCGCATGGATGACTCGGGCTATAGCATGACCAACGCCGGCCGACTGCTCGGCACGATCTTCTCAATGCTGTATATCGTTGGCTGCGTGATTGCCATGTTCGCGCTGGTGCTGATCGCGGCGCGCAGTTAGGAAGTGGGTAGTGGTTAGTGGACAGTAAGAAGAGCGACGTGACACAGTCTGTTAAGCCAGCGCTGCGGTTGGTACGATCTAAGTGGAAGCAATCGCGTCCCCTCTTCACTGTCCACTGCTCACTCTTCACTACCGACTGCCTCCATGGCCATCGAAACCATCTGCCAAGGCTGCTCCAAGAAGCTGCGGGTTGCAGACGAACACGCCGGCAAGCAAGCGCGCTGTCCCGATTGCGGCATGATTTATACCGTGCCCAACGCGACGATCAGCTCCTTCACGCTGCTGGACGAAGCCCAGGCGACCCTCTCGGCCCCGCTGCCATCGCAGACCTTTGCTAATCCGCCGGCAAAGGACGTCACCGAGCAATGGCTGATGAAAATCGACGATGGCCGCGAGTTTGGCCCGGTCGATCGCGGTACCCTCGATCACTGGTACGCCGAGCGACGGATCGGTCCCACGACGCAGCTCAAA
>JAEZGD010000081.1 GCA_023417165.1 Planctomycetota bacterium | reverse complement strand
AGCGACGCCTGGGGAGGGGGGTCAGTGGCGGGTGGGGAGCGTGGGGCGCGGGGCGTCCGACGGGGTCGACGCCGGCGGGGTGCCGCGCGTGCGGGACGAGCGCAGCTCACGCTCGACCTCCAGGAGCAGCAGTCCCGCGTCGGCCCCGCCCGCGACCGACGCGGTGACCGCCACGCGCACGTCGACGCCGAGGCCCGCGCCCGCGTCGTGCAGCCGCTGCCGCAACGACGCGACGACCTCGAGCGCGCCATAGCGAAGATCCTTCGTGGAGGTGAGAGAACAAGTTGGCTAGCAAGCGGTTTAGTATTGCGCCCGCCCCCGCGCGCTTCAAGGGGAGGATGGCGCAGAGCAGGGGGCCCTCGCCCGACTGTAAGAAAAAAACAGACCAAAACTGCTTGGCATCACGCCTGCATTCCTTAAGATGAACAGGCTCCCCAGTAAGAGCGGGAGGAGCCGTTCTTGCTGGCCACTCATCTTCAGGCGGGGTGCTTTATGGCGACGCAGATGGCAAGTCCGTGGACCTTTGCGCTCGAACGTGGTCCCGATTGGCTGTTCATTCGTGTCGGCACGCCAGAAAATGGCGATGCCGAAGGAGTCCCGCTGGCGGACGAAATCTGGCAACTGATGCAGCAGCAATTCGCGCGGCGTGTGGTGCTAGATCTGAGTCAACTCAAGATTCTGCGCAGCGTGGTCATTGGACAATTAGTGCAATTGCACAAACGCGTCTATACGCACGATGGCCTGATGCGCATCGCGGGCTTGTCGGACGACAATTACAGCGTCCTGATCGCTTGCCGCTTGCACGAGCGCTTCCCGCACTATCACACGCCAGAAGAAGCGGTGATGGGACATTGTCCCACGCAGCCGCGCTAAGCCTTATAGCGGCTTGATGCGCAAGCCGCGAGTTATGAGGCAAGGGGGCGCGAGCCTTACGCCCATTCGACTTCCAGTTCGTTCTCGATCTCGACGACACCGTCGATCTTGCGCAGCGCTTCTTGCGCCATTTGCTTTTGGAAGAACGAGTGCACGACGCCTTTGAGCGTCACGCGACCTTGTTCGGCTTCGAAACGCAGATTGCGTCCGGTGAGGTACGGGTTGGCGGAGATGACCGAGTCAACGCGATCAACGAGGGTGGCTTGCCGAGAGGACATGACGGACCTTAACGAGAGTGCGAGAGGGTGCAACAAACGTCCTGTAAGGTGGGAGCACGCTCCGCGTGCCCAAGCGGCCAAATAGTTATCGGCGCAGACCTTTGCACGAGTAACAGCGAAAGCTACCAAGCTTAGAGAAAATGTCGACGACGCTGATAGCGGTAACGGTTATGCCGTCGGTGGCGACGCTCGCATCATTCGACGACCGCATCATAGCTACGATCGTTAAACCGACAAGCCTATTGCAAAAAGGCTTAGTAGATAGCCGGCGATGATCGCGACCGCGATCGCGCGCATCTGCCATCGAAATTGCCGCGCTAGTGAGGGGGCGCGGCGCACGCGATGCACGAATCCGATGCGGCGCACAATGCTGGGATGCAGCCAACCTTCGCGCCGCCGATCAACGCCTGACTCAGCGGTGATCTTGCACAATGCCATAATGAGCGCCGGTGCGTTGGCTTCTGCGGCGAACAAATCCGCCTCGTATTCCAGCAGTTTGCAATAGCTTCCTAAGACGCATAATCCATACAGGGCTACCAGGCAGGGCAGCAGTATCGCCTCTTGCAGATAGATTGAGAGGCCTGCGCTGGCCAGTGCGTCGCTGCACATCTTCAGTGTTTGCGGCATCGCCTGCGACAAGGCAATCCAAGCCACAATCGGTAACCCTAGCAGCAGCATTCGTAGCAACAGATGATGGCGGACCACATGTCCGGCTTCGTGGCGCATGACAGCCGCGACTTCGTCTTCTTCCAAGACTTGCAACAAGCGATCAGTCAGAAAGACATAACGCATCGACGGCCATAGCCCGCTGACGGCGGCGTTCGTCATGCGACCGTCGGTATACCAGACGTGAATGTCGCGCACGCGCAAGCGGCATTGGCGCAAGACGTCCATCAGATAGTCGCGACGCTCGCCAGGCGGCATGGTTTCGGTTTTCCAGAGCAGGGCGAGCAAGCGCGGCATGAAGGCGACCAGCACCGCAAATAGCGGAGTCATTAAGAGCCAACTATGCGGCCCCGAAGTGAACTCGGGCGCTAGCCAGCGCGCGGCATCGTAGACGCCCAGCACCAGCAGCAGTGGCGCGAGCACCAGACCCAAGTAGTGTCGCGCGTGCAGCAGTACGTACTGGGCTCGCCCTGGCGAGGAAGGAGGCGCGTCGTCTTCGGCGGTCAACTCATAGACTGCGCGATCCACGTCATAGAAGACCGCCCAGGAGAGCAGCAGCGGCACATAAACTGGCGCGAGAATCAACAAGTCATCCAGCAGGATCCAGTCGCCGAGGCCCAGGTTGACGCGCACGATCTGCGGCCACGCTAGGCCATAGCTGATCGCACCGACCAGCAGCACTAAGAGGCCGGCGTGCAATTGTTGTCCCCAGGAGAAGCGCGCCATCCATGTCGCCCAGTCTTGGGCGTTGCGCTGAATCCCGCGAATGACGACGGCCGACATCGTCGCGGCCAGCACGGGCGCCAATAGCATGGCCGCGAGCGCAAACAGGCAGCGCGCGGCGGCGTGCTCGACCGCTGCGGTGGGCGCTTTTTCGGCCAGCGTCGTCGCGACCAAAGCCGCCAAGATCAGCACGAAGTGCATCAAGCGTTGCCTGAAGAGAAGAGAAAACGTATCTCTTCAGGCTAATTGGATGCCCCGGCGCTTCAATGCATGGCGGGCACGAATTTGGCTATTGCAGCCAGCTGGGCAGTTTGCCAGCGGGGGGCAGTTCAATCACCTTCGCACTGTGAATGTGCGGGCTGGCGAGCAACTCTTCCAAGACCGCAGCCGAAGGCAGGCTGTCGATGTTCAGCACGCCAATTGCTTGGCCGCCGGCGTTGGCGCGGCCGACCGCCATCTGGGCGATGTTGACGTTGTGCTGGCCAAAGATCGTACCGACGCGACCGATGATGCCAGGGACGTCCTCGTGCGTGAAGATCAGCAGGTTGCCGTCGAGGTACGATTCCAGGCGGAAATCAGCCAGGCGGAACAGCCGCGGCATATCGTTGCCAAACAGCGTGCCGCCGGCCACATAGGTCTGGCCGTCGCTGGTGACTTCGCCCGTGATCGACGAGCTGAACGCGCCGGGTTCGGTGCGCGATTGCACGGCCAACTGAATGCCGCGCTCACGCAGCAGCACTTCGGCATTGACGATGTTCACGCCTTCGTCCAAGGCGCGTTCCAGCAGGCCCGCGCAGAACGCAGCGGTGAGCAGCTTGGTATCCTTTTGAGCCACTTCGCCCCGATAGGTCAGCGTGCACGAAGTCACGCTGCCGCCTTGCCACGAAGCCAGCAAAAGTCCCAGGCGATACGCGACATTCAGATAGCCGCGAATCGATTCCAGTGTTTGGGGATCGACCGACGCCATGTTGACGGCGTGGCGGATCTCGCCGGTGGTCAGGTAATTCACCAGCAGGTGCACCGCTTCGACGGCAACCATGGTTTGCGCTTCTTCGGTGCTCGCGCCCAAGTGAGGCGTGCAGAGCACGTTGTCCATCTGGAACAGCGGGCTGTCGGTGCAAGGCTCGGTTTGATAGACGTCGAGCGCCACGCCGCCAAGTTGGCCGCTTTGCAGGCCTTCGACGAGGGCCGCTTCGTCATAGATGCCGCCGCGAGCGCAGTTGATCAGTCGCACGCCCTTCTTGAGCTGCGCCAGCTCTTTGCTGCCGATCAGCGGCTCGGGCGTGGGCGGCGTGTGGACCGTCAGGTAATCGACGCGCGGCAGCAAGTCGGCGATCTTTTCGACGCGCTCGATGCCCAGCTTTTGCGCTTGTTCTTGCGACAGGAATGGATCAAAGCCGAGCACGCGCATCTGCAAGGCGACTGCTCGCTTGGCGACTTCCTGGCCGATGCGACCGCAGCCGATGATGCCGAGCGTCTTGTCGGCGAGCTGCGTGCCCATGTACTTGTTGCGATCCCACTTGCCCGCCTTCAGCGACGCGAACGCCGGGGCAACCTTGCGGCTCAGAGCCAGCATTAGCGCCACTGCATGTTCGGCGGTGCTGATGGTGTTGCCGGTCGGCGTGTTCATCACAATGATGCCCAGCCGTGTCGCCGCATTGCGATCGATGTTGTCGACGCCCACGCCGGCGCGAACGATCGCCTTCAGACGCTTGTTGCCTTCCAGCGATTCGGCGGTGATCTTCACACCGCTGCGGCAGATCGCGCCGTCGTATTCGGCCAACACCTTGCGCAGTTCGTCTCCCTTCAGGCCTTTGCCATCGGGCGCCAGCCGCACATCAAACGACACGCCGGGAGCGTTCTTGAGAAGTTCCAGGCCTTCCGGAGAGATCGGATCAAGGACGACGATGCGATGCATAGTGGCTTAGGGGAGGTAGGTTGTGGAGTAGTCTCGTTTAACCCGGAGCCAGCGGCGACGGGCATCAACCGCAGTGATGGGGCAACCGCTAGTGAAAGCCGTCGCCGTTGGCTCCGGATTTAAACAGTCCTCGGGGCGTTAGCTGTTTTGGCTCGCGAAATCTTTCATGAAGTCGCGCAAAGCGATGACGCCTTCGACCGGCATGGCGTTGTAGATCGACGCCCGCATGCCGCCGACGCTGCGATGCCCCTTGAGGGTTTGCAGATTCTTGGCCGCCGCTTCCTTGACGAACTTCTTTTCCAACTCGGGCGACGCCATGCGGAAGGTCACGTTCATCAGCGAACGATCTTCCGGCTGAGCGTGCCCTTGATAAAAGCCGTTGGAGCTATCGACCACGTCGTACAACAACTTGGCCTTTTGCTTGTTCAACTCGTGCATCTTGGCCAAGCCACCGATGTCGTTCTTCAGCCACTTGAACACCAGCCCCATCAAGTAGATGGCGAAGGTCGGCGGCGTGTTCCACATCGAGTCTTCTTTGGCGTGGTTGTTGTAGTTCAAGTAACCTGGCAGCGAGTCTTGCGAGCGTGCGAGCAGGTCGTTGCGAATGATGACCACCGTGACGCCCGCCGGGCCTGCGTTCTTTTGAGCGCACGCGTACAAGATGCCGTACTTGTCGACATTGAGTGGGCGGTAGAGGAAGTCGCTCGACGAATCGCAGACCAGCGGCGCGCCGTTGGTTTCGACTTCGCTGGCGAACTGAATGCCCTGGATCGTTTCGTTCGAGGTGACGTGAACGTAGGCCGCCTTGGGATTAACGCAGTAGTCGCCCTTTTTCGGCAGGCGGTCGTAGTTGGTTTCTTTGCCATCCCAGACGACGCGGGTTTGGCCTTCGCGAACGGCTTCGGCCAATGCCGACTTGCCCCACGAGCCTGTCAGGATGTAGTCGGCAGCTTCCGCCTGACCGCGGAGCAGGTTCATGGGAATCATCGAGAACTGCAAACGTGAGCCGCCTTGCAGGAACAAGACCGTGTAGTTCTCGGGAATGTTCAGTAGGTCGCGCAGGTCGGCCTTCGCCTGGTTAGCGATGGCAATAAATTCGTCGCTGCGGTGACTGATCTCGAGGACCGAAGCCCCCACGCCTGGCAGGCAAACCAGATCACGCTGGGCTTGTTCGAGGACCGGCAGCGGTAGGACCGCAGGGCCCGACGAGAAATTGTAAACACGCTTGTTGGCGGCAGCGTCAGCCATCGAAAGTCCTCGCAACAGCCGCAGGGCGGCGATTCAGGCACTCAGCCGTCGCCCCTTCGCCAGGTAGGTGGGTGCGAGCGGCTTGAAAACAAAGATGCGATTGTACGTCGCCGGGTTCGGACCGGGGAGGGGTGGAAAACGAGGCTTGAAGGGGGCGAAGTATGAATCCGGAGAGATGAATGTCGGCTTTCAAGCGGCCATAATAGAGGCTCGCGTTGCTTGGCGGCCATCGCGCGCCCCGACGACTGAGCGGTGG
>JAEZGD010000714.1 GCA_023417165.1 Planctomycetota bacterium | reverse complement strand
GGTAGGTTGCGTAATATATTCTTCTGGCGGAGATCCAAGGTGAGCTTGCTTGTTATTGTCCTCGGTTCGGCGATTCTACTGACGATTGCCTACTTTTCTTACGGCCCGCTCCTGGCTCGGTTGTTTGATCTGAACGCCAAGCGCGAAACGCCGGCGGTCGAATTACGCGACAACCTCGACTACGAGCCGCTCGCGCCGGTATCGCTCCTCCCGCAGCACTTCTCCGCCATCGCCGCGGCGGGTCCGATCGTCGGTCCGATTCTGGCTGGCGTACTGTTCGGCTGGTTGCCGGCACTGATTTGGATTTTGGTTGGCTCGATCTTCATCGGCGGCGTGCACGACTTTTCCGCACTCGTCGCGTCGGTGCGTCACAAAGCCAAGACGATCGCCGAAGTGGTGCGCGAGCACATGAGCCGGCTGTCGTACCTCTTGTTCTTGACGTTCATTTGGATCGCGCTGGTCTACATCATTGTGGCGTTTACCGACGTCACTGCGTCCTCTTTTGTAGGTCCGCCGAGTGAAGAGAGCGGCGGTGTCGGCGGCGGCGCGATCGCCAGCAGTTCGGTCATGTACTTAATCCTGACGATGCTGCTAGGCGTGGTGATGCGTTACACCAAGACGCCGCTGTGGCTTTCGACAATCGTCTTTATCGGCCTGGTCGGCGCGGTGATTGTCGCTGGAAAGTATATTCCGCTCGACATCGCGCAAATGTTTGAGATCAGCGATGGCCGCGCGCGCAAAGTGAGGAACGTCACACTGCTACTTTACTGCCTGGTCGCGGCGGTTATGCCGATGTGGTTGCTCTTGCAACCGCGCGGTCACCTGGGCGGATTCTTTTTGTACTTCGCACTCGGCGCGGGGGCGATTGGGCTGGTGCTGGGAGGGGCGACGGTGCAGTACCCCGCCTTCCGCGGCTGGACCGTCGAAAACGCCGCCGGCCAAGAGCAGTCGCTCTTTCCGCTGCTGTTTATCACGATCGCGTGCGGCGCGTGTTCGGGCTTTCACTCGTTGATCGCCACCGGCACAACATCGAAACAACTACGCAAAGAAACCGACGCCAAGATGATTGGCTATGGCACGATGCTGCTCGAAGGCAAGGTCGCCATTGTGTCGCTGTGCTGTGTGATGATGTTCGCTCAAGGTGCGAAAGAGCTCAACGGACCGCCGAACAAAATCTATGCGGCCGGCATCGCCAACTTCTTGGAAGCGGTGCGCATTCCGACCGAGATCGGCATCGCGTTCGCGCTGATGGCGTTTACGACGTTTGTCTACGACACGCTCGATGTTTGCACGCGACTGGGGCGCTTCATCATTCAAGAGCTGACCGGTTGGCGCAATGCAGGCGGACGCTGGCTCGGCACTGCGTTGACCGCAGGCGTGCCGCTGTACTTCCTGCTGCGTCAGCCCGACGACGCCAAGATTCCGGTTTGGCGCGTCTTTTGGGATCTATTCGGAGCGAGCAATCAACTGCTGGCCGCGCTAACACTGCTCGGCGTGACGATGTGGCTGTGGCGGACCAAGCGTGCGCCATGGGTATGGGTCGTCACGGGCATCCCGACGCTGTTCATGTACGTGATGAGCACTTGGGCGCTGTGGACGATGACCGTTGGCGGCTTCATGAAGGACAATCACTTCCATTGGCCGGCTGATCCGGTCCCGTACATTGGCGTCGCTCTACTGACGCTGGCCGGGCTGATGCTGTTCGAAGCGATTCGCATTCTGCTGTCGCTCGGGAATCCGCCGGGCAACGTGCCCGCGGTGATTGGTAGCGAACCGCTGGCTGTCGGCAGCGGTTCGTAAGTCACGCATCTTCCGCAACGATCAGCGGCAACGGCCGCGCGGCTGGCCTTCGATCGTGGCGATTTCGCCGGTTTCCATCAACCGTTTGAACCGGCGCAAGTCCTCGCGAATGAACTGCTCGGGCGATTGCCCAAACAGCGAAGCGATCAAGGTGCCAGGGCGAGCAGCAGCCGAGTCATAGCGCAGGTTCACATCGACTTGCGTACCGAAGCCTGGGGCGAGCGGCTTGAAGCGTACCGACCCCGCGCAGGCGACTTTGCCATCCGGCAGCGACCGCCAGGCGATGGTTTCGTTCGGCGTGTCGGTGATTAATTCCGCCTTCCACTCGACCGGCCCCAGCGGTGTGTCGACCGTCCAGCGCGACTCCTTCTCGCTCAAAATTTCAATGCGATCGATGTGCTTCATGAAGCGCGGCAAGTTCTGAAAGTCGCGCCAGAAGTCGTACAGCTTCTCGGCCGGCTGACTGATCGTGATCGAGTGGATCACATGCACCCCTTGGCCACTGGCGATACTCGCTTCCTCGGCATCGGGAGCATTCGTGTGCACGCCCAGCATGCTGTACATCGAACAATGCCCCGTCAGGCCGCGATACAACAGGCCGCCGCCGAGCGCCGCGAGCAGCAGCCCGCCCGGCCAACGCTGCGTCAGCCCGGCGAAGGCCAAACCCGCGCCGCCCGCCATCGATAGCATGCGCTCGGCATCGCCAACGTTCTTGCGTGGAACGGAGAAGGCGGCGGCGTTGGGATCGTTTTTGCGATGAGCAAGCGTAGATGCAGTCGACATGGCTTATCGGTCCTCTAGAGAGCCAGAGAGTTCGTTATTCTGAAGCGCCGCTTGATCGCCGAGGCTGGTCAGCCACGAAGGCGAGACCCATGAGTGGCTCTCGTGGCCCAAACGGGTGCCCGCAGGCTTCGACGGCGCGGCAGGCAAACAACGATTCACGCCCGTCATCACGCTGGCGCTCAGGTTTGGAAACAGCGCGTACAACCGCGCCAGCACGTTGGCTTGTAGCGAGAGCGTCACTTCCGCATCGCCATGCGCAGCAGCGTTCAGGATCGTCGCGGCGGCGCGCTCGGCCGAGAGCGACACCAGCGGCAGCGAAGCGCCCAGACTGAACCAGGCGAATTCCGCACGCTGCCGGCCTTTGAATAGTGCATGGTGGTGGCTACCGGTGCGCATCAAGTGCGGACAGATCGTCGTGACCAGGATATTGCTCGGCGCAAGCTCGCTGCGCAGGCCGGCGGAAAGTCCGAGGAATGCAAACTTGC
Source organism: Planctomycetota bacterium (assembly GCA_023417165.1). Lineage (GTDB taxonomy): Bacteria > Planctomycetota > Planctomycetia > Pirellulales > Pirellulaceae > JAEZGD01. The sequence goes on along the minus strand of JAEZGD010000714.1, from coordinate 1,434 downwards.
TGGTGCTATAAGGCAGCAGGTGCGGCAAGCTGATCTTGCCACCAATCGACACGATATTGACGATCCGGCCGCCACCTTGCTGGTGCATGCCGGGCGCGACCGCGCGCGCCATGCGCAGTGGCCCCCAGAAGTTGATATCCATGGCTTCTTCAAAATCGGAGAGCCACATCTCGTGGACCGGACCGACTTGAATGATGCCGGCGTTGTTGATCAGGACATCGATGCGACCGAAGCGATCGTACGTGGCCTGCACGAAGGCATCGATCTGCGCTTGCTCGGTGACATCACAAGCCATTGCCAACACGCTGCCGCCGCGTGCTTGCAATTCTTGAGCGGCGCGCGAAAGCTCTTCGCCATTGCGTGCGCAGATCGCCACGTGAGCGCCGGCATCGACCAATTGCCGGGCCATGACGAGTCCCAGCCCGCGCGAGCCGCCGGTAATCATCACGACTCGCCCTGGCCAGTCGATGCGCCGCCAGCGCCGCTGCGCCGCACGCACAGCCATCACAGCTGCCGCGCCGCAGGCGGCTCCTAACAAGAGACGATCGTACTTCATGGGATTGCTCAATTGTGCGAGACGCCGTCCGCCTTCAAAACCACCTTGATCCACTCACTTTTTTCGCTGTCGAATCGCTTGTAAGCGTCGGCCGCGGCATCCAGGGGCAAACGATGCGTGATGATGAACGACGGATCTAAGTCACCGGCCTCGATGTGTTCGAGCAGCGGTTTCATGAAGGTGTGCACATGCGTTTGGCCCATGTGCAACGTCAGACCTTTGGCAAACGCGGGACCCAGCGGCAGCTTGTCGAGCAACCCACCGTAAACGCCGGGGATCGAAACCGTGCCACCTTTGCGACACGCCATCAAACACTGGCGCAACACATTGGGCCGATCCGTCGCCAGGTACAACGACATCTTCACGCGATCGTAAATGTCGACAGCGGACTTGCCATGCGCTTCGAGCCCTACCGCATCAATGCAACTATCGGGGCCGCGGCCGCCGGTAATTTCCGCGAGCGCTTCTAAGGTATCGACCTCGCTGAAGTCGATGGTTTCCGCGCCTTGGCTGCGCGCCATGGCTAAGCGGCCTGGCACCTGATCGATGGCAATGATGCGTTCGGCCCCCAGCAATTTCGCCGAGGCAACGGTCAGTAACCCCACAGGTCCGCAGCCCCAGATGGCCACAGTATCGCCGCGGTGAATGTTGCAGTTTTTGGCAGCCATGTAGGCCGTCGGCAAAATGTCGGACAGGAACAACACCTTGTCGTCCGACAATGTGTTCGGCACTTTGATCGGCCCGATATCGGCGAACGGCACGCGCACAAATTCCGCCTGGCCGCCGGCGTAACCGCCATAAATATGCGAGTAGCCAAACAGCCCCGAGCCCGAATAGCCATTGAGCTTCTCGGCCATCCAGGCGTTGGGGTTCGAGTT
>JAEZGD010000670.1 GCA_023417165.1 Planctomycetota bacterium | reverse complement strand
CGCAGTGCGATCGCCAGGTCGTCGGCCAGGCTGGTGATCTTCGAAAGCCGCAAACCCGCTTCCAACTCGACTTCGTACTGGGCGATGACCGGGCCGGTTTCGATTTCGACGACTTTGACTTTGAAGCCGAAGTCGAGGAACGTCTTCTCGAGGATCTTGGCTTTGCGACGGACTTCTTTCTCTTGCTCGTCGTAGCAGACATCGTCCGCTTGGATCAGCAGGTCGATGTCCGGGAGCTGATAATCCATCGGCTCGACATCCTGCGCGGCGGCATCGAGCGCACCGATGACCGCTTCGCGCTCGGCCTTCTTGTCGGCAGGCTTCTTGACGCGCAGCATCGCTGGGGCGGGCACGGCCGAAGCCTGGGCAGGCTCTTCTGCATCTTCGTCGACTTCTTCCTCGTAGGCTTCCGCAGCCTCTTCCTCTTCGTCGTCGGCCGCAGCAGCCGGAGCCGCAGGCGTTTCTTTGGCCAGCGTTTCGTCGCTTTCGCTCAACTTTTTGCCGCGGATGCGAATCGAGACCTCGCCTTCGTCCTCGACATCGACGCCAGCGGCTTCGAGCGCTTCTTCGACTTCCTCTTCGGCGAACTCGCCGTCCAGATCAGTGCGGCGACGGCGCAGCAGGAGTCGGCCATTCGTCACGCCGCTAAAGCCGACCGTCATGATGCGATGGCCCATCTGCAGCAGCGTATAGTCAGTCGCCAGCAGCACGCCGCCGATCAGAACGCTGAGCGCCAGGATCACGCCGCCGAAGGTAGCAAAGTGCAGCGCCAGCCAGCCGCTCGTCAGCGCGCCTAAATATCCGCCGGAGCCAATCACTGGTCCTGGCGTTAAACCAGGAGCCAGCATTTGCAACAGCGTCACCAAGCCAACCAGAGCCGCGACCGCACCGCCGGCGCGCAGGTAAGGAGCATCGACCGGTTGGCGACGCAGCATGCGCACCGCGACCAACGAGAGCCCGGCGACGAGCAGATAGGAGCCGACGCCCAGTACATTAAGTGAAACGTCGGCGGCCACCGCACCCCAGCGACCGCAAGCATTGCGGACCGTCTCGTGGGTGGGATACACAAGCGTATCGGGCCTGTATGCTCCGCGCAAGACGCCGAGCGCCTCGGCGACGGGGTCAGCCGGATCGTAGGTCAGCAGCGCGACGGTGAAGAACAACGTCACGACTGCTAGGGCCAGCGCGACCAAATCGGTGCGCAGGTCACGATTCTCGAACATAGACGCAGGGGTAACGTTCGAATGCGGCGTTACATACCGTCGCCGCGTGCCGTGGGCGCGTCCATGCCCGGAACGTTCCGTGAATTACACTTCCATCTTCGGCCCATCCGCCAACCGAATTCCAGCATTCACCGTGGCGGCCGTGCCGTTTACCTGATGCTTAAATCTACCCGGTCGCGCGTGGCCAGAAAGCAACATCTGCCGCAGAATGTGGCGAGAAGGCAACGTTGCTGTTGGAATGAAAACGGCTGCGACGATTGTTCGGCTTGTAACTGCTTCTTTGACCGCTGCTTAATCGAGATGCGAGCGAAAGACTTTCTCGGGATGCCATGCGCCGGCCTGGCGGCGCAAGATCGCAATCAGATGGCCGGCATCGTCAAAAGCAGCAATTTCGTCGCCTGCGATATCTTCGGCAAGCACGAGTTGTTTGCCTTGCACGATGCGCAGCGTGTCGTTTTCGCTGACCACGATGCGCGGAAGCTGTTCGACCGCGAGCGCTGGCGGCAGTAATAGAGATGGAATGTTGGCCGGCGAGAGAGCGTCGAGTTCACAGGCTTCGGAAAGTGGAAACGGACCGACTGCCGTGCGCACCAAACTCGACATCACCGCGCCAGTGCCGAGCGACAAAGCGATATCGCGGCCGAGCGAACGAACATAAGTCCCGCCGGAACATTCGATATCAAGCACCAGTTCCGGATACGCATAGCCAACCAGCGACAGCGCGAAGACTTCGATCGTGCGCGGTGCAAGGTCGACCGTCTTGCCCGCCCGGGCGAGATCATAGGCGCGCTGGCCTTGGACCTTCAGTGCCGAGTAAGCAGGCGGGCGTTGTTGAATCATGCCGATGAACGGCAAGAGCGCGGCTTCGATGGCGGCTCGCGAGGGAATCGGCGGCGCCGTCAGTTCGCGGACTTCGCCGGAGATATCTTCCGTATCGCTTTCGCGCCCGAGCAGAAAGGTGCCGCGATAGCGTTTTCGCCCGGCTTGCACGTATTCGATCAGGCGCGTCGCACGACCGACACACACGACTAACACGCCGGTCGCCAGTGGATCAAGCGTGCCCGCATGTCCTGCTCTAGCTGGGCGAACGAATCGCTGCACGCGATTGACGACGTCGCGCGATGTCCATCCCGCAGGCTTGTTGATATTCAGCAGGCCGAACACGGTTGTTACCGCCACGCGACGGCGCGCTCGCCAGCGACAACTTCGCCAATCGTCCAAGTTTGCAAACCGCTGTCGCCGAGCATGCGACGAATGCTGTCGGCATAATAGCTGCTGACGACCAGCACCAGGCCGACGCCCATGTTAAAGACGCGGGCCATCTCGTCATCTTCGATCTCGCCCAGGCGTTGCACCCACGAAAAGACCGGCGGAACCGTCCAACTGTCGCGATCGATCAGCACGCGCACGCCTGCAGGCAAAATGCGTTCGAGGTTCTCGTGCAAGCCGCCGCCCGTGATGTGCGCGATGCCATGGACGACGCTTTTGACCTTGTAGTGAGCGAGCACGCGGCGAATCGGTTTGACGTAAATCTTCGTCGGCGTGATCAGCGCCTCGCCGACGGTCGTACCCAGTTCGGGAACGTGGTCGCTGGCTTTCAGGCCGCCAACTTCGAACACGGCTTTGCGGATCAGGCTATAGCCGTTGCTATGAAAACCGCTCGAAGCCACGCCGAGGACCACGTCGCCGGGCGCGATCGATTTGCCATCGATGAGATGCTTGCGTTCCGCAACACCGACGCAAAAGCCCGCCAGATCGTAATCGCCGCGGGCGTACAGGTCCGGCATGATGGCCGTCTCGCCGCCGAGCAATGCACAATCGGCATCGACGCAGCCATCGCTAATGCCCTGCACGATCTGTTCGAGCGTGTCGGGATCGTCGTGGCTCATGGCCACATAGTCGAGGAAAAACAGCGGCTCAGCTCCGCAGCACAGCGCGTCATTGACGCTCATCGCCACCAGGTCGATGCCGACCGTGTCGTGACGCCCGATCATTTGGGCGACCTTCAGCTTGGTGCCAACGCCATCGGTGCAACTAACCAGCACGGGGTCTTGATAGTTGCGCGCGAACAAGCGGCTGGCGAAGTCGAGCTGAAAGAGCCCTGCGAAGCCGCCATCGAGCTTCATCACCCGGGGCGAAAACGTACGATGCATCAGCCGCGGCAGCCGCGACATCGACTCCTCGTACACGTCCAGGTCAACGCCTGCCGATTTGTAAGTGACCTTGGCCATGTGTAGACGCGTAGGATAGAGCGGTGCTCTGTCCCTCCCGTGCATGAGCGGACGGAGCCTGGCTCCATCCTGCGATACTGTCTTGCGAGAACGATTCCGAAGACGCCGGATCGCGGACTGCAAACCGGCCAATCTATCGGCTTTTGCCGCCATCGACGAGGGGTAATTAGAAACCAGATTTTCCGCCCAGCGGTTGCCTCCAGCGGCTTGATCTGACCATTATAGAGGCTCGTTCCCAGGCACTCCCCCAGGAAGACTCCATGATTCGCCAACGATACACGCTGTTTGCCTTGCTGGCCGCGGTTGTGATGGCCGCGACCGCTGTGACCGCCGACCCCACCCCCGCCAAGCCTTCGACCTATGCGCCCGTGAAGGATGTGGTGGACCAGGTGAAAGTCTTCTTGGGGCGGCTCGAAACCGATCTGGAAGACAAAGACGCCTACGAAAAGGAAGTGCAGGAACGGGTTGAGAAAGACGCGAATACCGTGGCGGTGCTGGCGGCCGTGCTCGGCGTGCACGACGAAGCGCACGAGAAGAAATCGACCGCGAAGGCGCTAGTGACCGCCTCGCAAGAGATCGCCAAAAACGCCAAGGATTTTGAGAAAGCCGGCGCTGCCTTCAAAAAGGCGCAAGCGGCGTGGGAAGCTACCGATGGCGACGGCAAGACCAGCCTGGAAGGGGTGGGTGATCTCGCGCAACTCATGAAGCAGGTGCCGATCGTGAACAACAGCCTGCGCAATGGCGTGACGGGCACGCGCTTCGAACGGCAAAAAGAGAAGACCGCCGCAACCGCGGCCACGCTCGCCGCCATTGCCGAAGTTTCGGCCTATGACGAAAGCTACATCGCGGACGAAAGCGACAAGCCCGAGTGGATGCGGATCTGCTTTGAAATGCGCGACGCGACCGCTGCGGTCGCCAAAGCCACCCGCGCAGGCGATCAAGAGACCGCCAAGAAAGAGCTAGATCGCGTGGTGAAGACCTGCGACGACTGCCACGCCAAGTTCCGCGATTAGCGTCGCTTCGCGCCTAGCGCGCGGACGAATCTTTGGTTGCTGACAATCGCTGCATCACCTCGACGCGGTTCTCGACCGCGTCGATGCCTTCGACTTGCCGCGCCAGCCCTTCTGCTAGTTCGCTCAGGTAAAAAGTCGGCACCGTTCCCGTCAGCACTAGAATGCCCGACCGAAACGAGCATTTCAGCAAGTTCAGAAACGGATAGCCGCTGTGACGAAACAGGGCGTCGGCTCTGGCGGCGGGGTCCTGCGGCGAGGGATTCTTCGAGGGCTTCCTTAGCGACGGGGCGGGCATCGGCATTTGCTCTCC
>JAEZGD010000624.1 GCA_023417165.1 Planctomycetota bacterium | reverse complement strand
GGAGTACGGCGGGCTCAAGCATCAAATGCTGGCGCGCACCTTGGGCGGCATGGCCAAGCATCCCAATGTCGGCGGCTTTTTAGTGGTGGGCTTGGGCTGCGAGACTTCGACCCCGGCCTATATCCTGGAAAGCGCAAAGCTGGTGCAATTGCAAACGCGCGAAGGATTGCCAGCGACCAGCAATCATGGCTTGCCTGTGATGTCGATGCAGGATCTGGGCGGCACGACCAAAACCATCGAAGCTGGCATTCGCTACATTGCCGAGATGCTACCGCGCGTCAACGATGTGAAGCGTCAAACCTTGCCTGCGAGTCAAATCGTGCTGGGCACCAACTGTGGCGGCAGCGATGGCAACAGCGGCATCACTGCCAATCCCGCGCTCGGTGTCGCCAGCGATATGTTAGTCGCCGCAGGCGGCACTTCTGCCTTGGCCGAAACCACCGAGATCTATGGCGCAGAACACTTGCTCACACGGCGCGCGGTCTCGGTCGAGGTCGCCCAAAAACTGCTCGACCGCATCGAGTGGTGGAAGTGGTACACGGGCCTCTTCGGCCAGACCTGTGATAACAATCCGTCCGTCGGCAACAAGGAAGGTGGTTTGACCACCATCGCCGAGAAGTCGCTGGGCGCCGTCGCCAAGGCGGGTTCGTCCGCGCTCATCGATGTCTATCAATATGCCGAAGAGATTCAAGCCAAAGGGCTGGTCGTGATGGATACGCCGGGGCTCGACGCGCCGAGCGTCACCGGCCTGGTGGCTGGCGGTTGCAATGTGGTGGTCTTTACGACCGGCCGCGGCAGTTGCTTTGGCTGCAAGCCCACGCCATCGATCAAGGTGGCGACCAACACGCCCATGTACGAACGCATGGTCGACGATATGGATCTCAACGCAGGCGTGATCCTCTCGGAGGGGCGCTCGGTGCAGGAAGTTGGCCGCGAGATCTTCGAGGAGATATTAGCCGTCGCCAGCGGCAAGAAGACCAAGAGCGAGCAGCATGGCTATGGCGACGAAGAATTCGTGCCGTGGTGGGTTGGCCCCGTGCTGTAGGCGAATGAGTAAATACTACATCCATTTCATGTCCCTGAGTGGCACAGTTCTTGCTATTCGGATCTGCTATGAGTTCTAAATCGCACTTACCTGAAGACGCTCGCACCTGGATTAGCACAGGCAACGCAGCCTTCGACGACATTTTAGGCGGCAAGGGCTTTGTCGCTAACCATGTTTATTTGATCGAAGGGACGCCAGGCTCTGGCAAAACCACGCTCGCTTTACAGTTTTTGCTGGATGGCGTGAGACGTGGTGAGCGGGTCCTGTATGTAACGCTCTCGGAGACCAAAGAGGAACTGCGTTCCGGTGCCCTATCGCATGGGTGGTCGCTCGATGACGTCGACATTCACGAACTAATTGACCCTGCGACCGCGCTCGAACCAGAGTCTCAGTACACGATGTTTCAGCCCTCGGAAGTGGAGCTGAACGAGACCACTAACGCGGTGCTGGCAGAGATCGAACGCATCAATCCCACCCGGGTCGTCTTTGACTCGCTGTCGGAAATGCGTTTGCTCGCGCAAAACTCACTACGTTATCGACGGCAAATTCTGGCGCTAAAGCAATTCTTCGCAGGCCGGAATTGCACCGTCTTACTGCTCGACGACATGACGTCCGATGCGCACGATCTGCAACTCCAGAGCATCGTTCACGGCGTGGTGCAGGTCGAACAATTAGCGCCCGAGTATGGCGCCGAGCGGCGCCGTCTGCGCGTTACGAAACTGCGCGGCGTCAAGTATCGCGGTGGATATCACGACTTTGTGATCACCACCGGAGGCCTGCGGCTCTTTCCCCGCCTGGTCGCGGCCGAGCATCCAGGCAATCAACTGGACCAGATCGTTCCCAGCGGTATCGCCTCGCTCGATGACATTCTGGGCGGCGGCCTTCACACAGGCAGCAGCGTACTGTTGATGGGCCCCGCAGGGGTTGGCAAATCTTCGCTGGCAGTGCAATACGCAGTCTCCGCGGCCAAACGTGGAGAGAACGCGCACATCTTTGCGTTTGACGAAAGCCGCGAGATGCTGCTGAAACGTTCGGCCGGCCTGAATATGAACTTGGACAAGTACATTGACTCGGGACGAATTGCGGCTCAGCAGGTTGACCCGGCAGAACTATCGCCGGGCGAATTCGCTTCGCTGGTCCGCACCGCGGCCGAGGGTACGTCAGACCGGCCGCCCGCCAAGGTGATTGTGATCGATAGCCTGAATGGTTACTTGAATGCGATGCCGGAAGAGCGGTTCTTGACCATTCAATTGCACGAGCTGTTGAGCTATCTCGCCAAGATGGGCGTCGTCACCTTTTTGGTTGTGGCGCAACATGGTTTGGTTGGCACCGTCAGTACGCCCATCGATACCAGCTATCTTGCGGATGTCGTCGTCCTCTTTCGTTACTTTGAAACGCAAGGGCGCGTTCGCCAGGCGATCTCGGTGGTCAAGAAACGCAGCGGTCCGCACGAACGGACAGTCCGCGAGATCAATATGAGCAGTCAGGGCATTCAACTGGGAGCGCCCCTGGTCGATTTCCTGGGGATTCTCCGCGGTGATTTCAGCTACCATGGCGCGACAGAGCGACTCTTAAGGCCTGAGTGATGTC
>JAEZGD010000568.1 GCA_023417165.1 Planctomycetota bacterium | reverse complement strand
GGAGATTCTCATAGCGGTGGTCTTGAATAGAGGTGGGGAGGGACGGACGGGGGCCACCCGGCCTACATGAGGCGAGCTAAATGGTATCATGACGAGCATGTCCATTCCTACTTATGACTATGACGTAATTGTGGTCGGAGCCGGCCACGCTGGGACCGAAGCGGCCATGGCGGCGGCGCGCTTGGGGGCGAAAACGGCCCTGCTGACGACTAACCTTGATACCGTCGGGCAAATGAGTTGCAACCCCGCGATTGGCGGTGTGGCCAAGGGGCAGATCGTGCGCGAAATCGACGCCCTGGGCGGCGTAATGGGCGAAGCGATCGACCAGACCGGCATTCAGTTCCGGCTGCTAAATCGCCGCAAAGGCCCGGCCATGCACAGCCCGCGCGCTCAGGCCGACAAGAAGGGCTATCAGCTGGATGTCAAACGGCGGGTTGAGGAACAGCCGAATCTTGAACTGCGGCAAGAGATCGTCGAGGATTTGCTCGTCGAAAACTCTGCTTCTCCAGGCGATCAGGACCTCACCGGCCAAATTGTCGGCATTCGTTGCCGAGGCGATGTGGTCTATCGCGCGAAAGCGGTGGTGCTGACCACGGGCACGTTCCTGCAAGCCATCATGCATATCGGCGAGGCGCAAACGCCTGGCGGGCGCGGCGGCGAAGGGACGACAGCAGGTTTGAGCGCGGCGCTCTACCGGCTGGGCTTTGAAGTGGCGCGTTTTAAAACGGGAACGCCACCGCGCCTCAATGGCCGTACCATTGACTATGCGGCGACCGAACGGCAACCAGGCGACGATGTTCCGCAGCCGTTTTCGTTCCTGACGAAGTCGATCGCCACGCCGCAGATGCCCTGCTGGATCACGTACACCAACGAGCGCGTCCACGACATCATCCGCGCGAATCTGCATCGCGCGCCAATGTACAGCGGACAGATTCAATCGCGCGGGCCGCGTTATTGTCCTTCGATTGAAGACAAGATCGTGCGGTTCGCCGACAAGACGCAGCACCAGTTGTTCCTCGAGCCGGAAGGAACCAATACGCAAGAAGTCTACGTCAACGGCATCTCGACGAGCCTGCCGCGCGATGTGCAGGAAGCCGTGCTGAAGCTGATTCCCGGCCTCGAGCGAGCGCAGATCATGCGCTATGGATACGCGGTTGAATACGACTTTTGTCCGCCTCAGCAACTGTGGCCGACGCTGGAAACCAAACGCGTCGCCGGCCTGTATTTTGCCGGGCAAATCAATGGCACCACCGGCTACGAAGAGGCTGCGGCGCAAGGTTTGATTGCCGGGGCAAATGCGGCGTTGAAGCAGTCCGGCCAGGAACTGATCATCTCGCGCGATCAAGGCTATATCGGCGTGCTGATCGACGACCTGGTGACGTGCGGCGTTGATGAGCCCTATCGCATGTTCACTAGTCGGGCGGAGTTTCGTCTGACGCTGCGTCAAGACAACGCCGATCGCCGCTTGACGCCGTTGGGGCAAAAGCTGGGACTCGTGAGCGAGTTGCGTTGGCAGTGTTTGCAAGCCAAAGAGGTTGAGATCGCCCAGGTGCGCCAATGGCTGGAAACCACGCGCCACGGCGACGTCACGCTCGAGAAGTACCTGCGGCGCCCAGAAGTCGAGTGGAGCGATGTGGTTGGCTTTTTGCCGGAAGGGCCAACTGTGGCGGAGGAAGTCCACGAACAAGTAACGTACGACATTAAGTACGCTGGTTACGTCGCCCGGCAGGAAGTGCAAGTCGCTCGACAGCAGCGGTTGGCCGACAAGGCGATTCCAGCGGCGCTCGACTATGCCAAAATCGGCCAGCTGCGTACCGAAGCCCGCGAGAAGCTCGCACGCGTGCGGCCCATCACTCTCGCCCAGGCGAGCCGGATCAGCGGCATCACGCCGGCCGACGTGGCGCTCTTGTTGGCGCACATCGAAGGCCGCATCGGACGCTAGCGGGCGTTCGCCCCCGCACCATTACTTCGCTTTCGCGCCTGCCTGAAAACTCACGCCTTGCTGGGCGCCGCGTACGAAAAAGAATCCGCCGCGATGGGGACCAACGGCGCTGGCCATGGCGTCGTAGTTCATCTCGGGCCCGCTCGCCCAGGGCGTGTGCAAACTCACCGGCGCATCATAAATTAGCAAAGATTCGCGGCGAGTCACAGGAATCAAAACGTAGTGCGCCGGTTCGATTGCATCGGCATTCGCTGCATCCTGATTGCGGCGAACCGGGCAAGTAAGGATCGCGGGACGCGCCTGCAACGCACTCGTGGCTGACGCGATGGGCGTGCCAACAGTGACTTGATCGTAGAGCGCCTGCTGCTCAAGAAACGGCAGGATTTCGATCGTCCAACCACCTACCCGATCGGCGGTCGGGGGTTCAGGTATCTGTTTATACGCCGTGGCAAAATGCCCCAAGGCGACGTTGATCTGATGCAGATTGTTCTTGCAGGTCGCCTCGCGCGCCCGCTCTCGCGCCGCTTGCACCGCTGGCAGCAGCAGCACCAACAGACCTCCTAAGATAGCGAGGACAATAATGATTTCGATCAGCGTCACGCCACGCCGCTGGAGCTCGCTGGTGGATTCCATGTGATGCATGGTATCGAGTTCCCATGCCCGAAAACAATTGCTTCGATCGACGTCATGGGCGAAAACGCACAGGTGGGAACTACTTGTTGGGTGTGCGCCGCGGCGACCCGCTGACGAAGCTCTTCCCGGCATCTAGCTCCCTCTTGCCAGTCAAAATCAGACTCGCCAGCATTCGAAACGACGGCTTCGGCGTAGGGCTGCGCAAGCGCGGAAAGATAGTTTTCTGGCTAGAGTGGGGGAAATGAATGTAGAGAAAATCACAGTCGAATTCCTCTAAGTCATTGCCCATCAATAGTTTGCGAATCGACAATCAATCTTGACTCGCCGCTTGCGATAGCTATAATGCCTGCGATTGGCAAATTCGGTAATCTCGGCAGAGCCGGACGATCCAATCAAATTGAGCGGTTTCGGAAGGTGTGCGAGATGCGCACGTCGCGGAGTTTGCTCAAGCCCGGATAGTGTTAGATAACAGCGGACTAGCAACGACGTGGCGTGTCACGGAGGTTGCGGAGCTGACGGCCACAGTGGCATGACGTCCGAGTCGGCTCCACGCAAGCTAGTCCAACCA